>PCSS01000299.1 GCA_002771395.1 Bacteroidetes bacterium CG23_combo_of_CG06-09_8_20_14_all_32_9
AATCCGCCCTTAGATTAAGGTCGCTTTTAAAAGTTTTTGAATTTATAAGAAAAGTAAGGTCTTTATAGCGATATCCTGTTCCAAAAATAAATTCTTTACTTTGCATTTCTGTAATCTGGTTATTAGATAGCCCAAACGCAAGGTTACGACTGCGTTTAATTTCAACCTTTGCAATTACACTATTAATCATTGTACCGTCAAGACTAAATAACGGACTAAACTGCTCATTAATTGAAACAGCATTAATTTCGCGTTCAGGAATAAAATTACCAAGTGTATATCGTACCCAGTTTAATCCATTATCCTCATGGTAATCAAGGCTGGTAATAAATGAATTAACACTGTACGAAGAACGGTAGGCATGGGCAAAAGTAAGGGTCCGGAAATATTTTTTTATGAATTTGATTTTTGTTAATCCTCCATAATTTACACTCCAGTTGGGACTCATAGCGGCAACTCCCGGAAACGATGTAAGCCATATATGTTCCGGGCTTTTGCCCGAATAAGCTGCTAAAAATGCAGGAATAAGAACATCCTGAGATGTTGGTCCGTAACCATCGGGAAAACCGGCACTATCGGTTTGCCCGGTGTAATTGTACAAGTCTGCGAGTGAATTTTCAAGGCGCCGGTCTCTGAATCTATTAGCTATTGTTATTCTGTTACCTTTAAACTTTGTAAAGTTTTTAGAACTGTAATCGGCAGTAAATTTTTCAAAAGTTGTGTGCCATGTATTGTAGGTCATACTAAAACTACCGCTAACCTGTTCTCCATACCCATAGAACCGGTCTTCTGAACTGTTATAACGAAAATATTTTGTTGTGTTTTCGGAATAAGTCCTGTTTGCTGTAACGTCAATCCTCATTGCTGTTAAAGGCTCAATAGTTGCACGAAGATTAAGTGTTTTGGTATTATTCATCAGATACGGAGCATTTAAAAGCGTATCCTTAGTAAGCCAGTGATAATTGTTAGCCGCTTTTAAACCAAACCCCGTATCTTGGAAACCTGAAATAAAACCAAGCCCGGGCGCCCAATTGGGACCATCGTATTGTTCCATTCCCATAAATTGAGTACGTGGCAGGTATCCGGGTAAAACCGTTCCGTTGTTTTCTGAATACGTTACATTAATATTTTTAACACACATCATAAGCCGGGCTGTTTGCTCAAGTGCAATTATAAAAATATTATCTTCTTTTATTCGCTGACCGGTAATTACCACATTTGCACCATAAACATCTTTATTTGTGGTAATTAAAACACGATTTTCGTTAACGATTTTTACAACAGGAGTAATTTCTGTTCCTGCAGAATCGGTAAGTTTTACGATAACATCAAGCGTTCCGAGTTTATGAGCGATAGATTTAGGGATATTCGCTTTAAAATTATAATGTCGCGGTGGGTCGCCTTGTTTTGGAAATACAACGGTTTCTTTTTGCTTCTTGGCCGGTTTTTTCCCTTTCGCGTATTTCTGATTAATGCGCTGCAAAAAAGGAAGTTTATTGTAAAGCGACAGCATGTTTACCTGACCACTTATTTGATTAGTATTACTGTTTTTAATTGTATTTCCCAACTTAATACTATCATTGGCAAAACGAGGTGATGCAACCCATTCGTAAGTTCCGCCATATCTTGCTGAAGCCGATAACCAGTTAAACATAGGAACTTTGTTGATGGGAATAGTATAATTCAAATTAAAATTATGACGATAATTTGTGGTTCTTCCAAAATTTGAAATGTTTGACCATACCGAATCTTTCCAGTGTTCGTATTCCTGCCTGTAATTATTGTCAACTCTTTGACCATACATTACAGGTTCATCAATTCTTGCAATGTTATTAGCCGAAAAATCAAATTTAAGCGACTTGGTAATATCAAATTTTAAATCGTAAATCCTGTTCCACCGAAAATCTTTTGTATAGGTTGCCGGGATGAGATAATTTATATTTTCGATGTTGCGCAATTGAACTTCATTATAATCCCTGTCCATATCTGTCATAAAAGAAAACTGCGATGGCATAAAGTAAAAATTAAAATCTTTTATAAGTTTGAGGAACGGTTTATTAAGTAATTTGCTGTTCTT
Source organism: Bacteroidetes bacterium CG23_combo_of_CG06-09_8_20_14_all_32_9 (assembly GCA_002771395.1). GTDB lineage: Bacteria > Bacteroidota > Bacteroidia > Bacteroidales > GWA2-32-17 > GWA2-32-17. The sequence goes on from PCSS01000299.1 coordinate 2,078, forward strand.
AAAAGGAACAACATTTTTAGGTGTTGAATTAAAGTTATATGTAAGTGCGCCTCTGTACATTTTCTGACGGTTATAAACGGTAGAAATATTTCTCGAAAATTGTTCGCTAAAGGAATAACTAACAGCAAAATTTGAAATATTCCATGGTGCCGGAGAGGTGTTTGTGCTATTTATTTTAACATTAGTAAAATTTAAACTTTTTCGCCGTGAATAATCCTGAACCATACGTCGCAGAGAATCTTTTTCACTTTTTGCAGAAAGATCGGCAAGCGAAACTTTTAACGGGATATCCGGGTCAAGAGGGTTATACTGGGGGTTTTTTACGCCTTCCGAATATCCTATAAACATTGGAACACTGAGCTTTATTTTTTCGGGTAAAAATTTACCCAGTTCAAAGTTTGAGGCGATATCGTACTGCAAAATTTCTTCTTTACTGCGTTCGTTCACTTTCTTTTCAATGCTGCCAAATCCAGGCGTACTTGTTGAGCCCGACAGAGTTACCATTCCAAAATCGGCTAATTTTGTTGACATGCGAAGATTCGCAGCCCATCCGCCTTTCTCATCAAAATCGGTTAAACGAAGTTCGTTAATCCATACCTCAACACATTTTGGCATGCCATCATCGGCAAGCCGATTTTGGGTTTTTGAACGGTTACGGATGCCAACCATAATTGTTCTTATATTGCTTATATTTGGGTTTCCAACAACCGAAATCCGATTATTCCCCCCCTGGTAAGATGAAAATGGTGATGTTAAAGTTATTGAACTTCCGCTTTGCCTCATAGCAGTGTTACGCTGTTGTTTTACTTTTTGCAAATCTTTAAACGGAAAATCGAACATATTTGATTCGGGCCAAACTAATTTACGGGCATTTTCGTCTTCGTTATTATACGAACCCGGTGGAGTAATTGAAAGAGGAATTTCGTACTCGTAATAATTGTTTTGATAATCGGAACCCAAACGAATAAAAGCGTATAAATCATTATCGCTTATTGGTAATCCTTGCATTGCTTCGGCATGTACAAACATTTGCAGCCGTTTATACTGACGAACATCAAGCGTTACATTTTTATAAGCAGCACGGGCATCACCATCTTTAAGTTCGCAAACTTTAAGTACCATCGCCTGTTCGTTTAACTGGCGAAGTTGCGGATTAGTAGGGTCTATTACGCGGTTTACTCCAGGTGGAAGTACATAGTTTACAGGAGTTTTAGAGCCGTTTTCTTCAATATTTACAGCAGAAACATCAAATGCAGTTTCAACAGGTTCGTTTGGAAGAATTGGTCCGCCTTCAAGAAATGAAGCATTGTATTTTCTCCACTCATCGCGTACTAACTCAAGTTTTGCAAAACGTAATATTATGGGTTTATCGAATCCTCTCAAAAACATTCTAAAAAAACGAACAGATTTAAAATCCTGAATGGAACCAACAGTAGTATCGGGAGTATAAAGAGGTATTTTAAACTGGTACCATTTTACCTGGTCGCCATTTTTATTTTGCCCTGTAACCTGGTCAACAATATAATTTTGTCCGATGTTTAATTTATCTGGTCGCAATTGAATGCGGTACTGGAAATAGCTTTCAAATTCGCTTAGTGTATTATCGCGGTTTATATCTTCTGTGTTAGGTTGAGTAGTTGAAGCATTTGAATAATCCTTCTCGGGCGAAAGTTCTGTAGGTAAACTATTTGCTTCAAGTCCGTTGTAATTTTTATAACGGTTTAAAATTCCGAGTTTTTGGTTATCGTAATCTGTTCCGCGGTAAAAATGATAATTATCGCTTGATGGGTCTGTATGAGCATTTTGGTAGGCTGTAGAATTTTCTCCATATTTTATACGTATAGAATCAAGATAAGCGAATTGTGCGTCGGTATTAGAATTGCTGAAGAAAAATTTTTCATCAGCGTCTGATAACCCATCAATTCCCACATCCTGAAAAGGACGGGATTCAATCTGGTTATCAAAAGCATTTACAACAGATTGAACCACAGGAACTCTTCCCCAAACGGTAGTATCAACAAGTGTAACATTTGCTGTAGAGGGCAAACCGTTTTCGAAAGATTTTCTGCCGTCGCGTAAAACATCTTCTGAAATATCGCCAAGGTTAAAATACAGATTACCACCTGTGTGTGTTGTATCGTAAACAAAAGGGTCCATCATCCAGAACTCAATAAATTCTATATTTGCAGCTTCAAAATCGTTACTTTCAATTCGTCGTGTTATACCACCCCATCTCTTGGCTGGGTTTAACAATTTGCCATCGGAAGTGATATCAGAATAATCGTAATTATATGGTCCTCTTTCTTCGGGATAATAAGCAAGATTAAAAATAGAAATGTAAGTCGGAATACCACTTGCAGGTTGTTTAAAGGGCCAAATTTCCTTTTCATAAACCTCCCTGCTTAAATGATTAAGTAAATCGGCGCTTATATCTGGTGGTGTTACCGATGTGTTATCACGATAAAATACGGAAGGGTCAATAACATACCACGCTATTTTTGCACGATTAAAACCAAATTCAAGATTATTTACCAATAACCCTTCAGGAAATAATCCCGGTTGCTCTTGCGGTGTGCTTGCCAGCACCCATGAACCAATAGAACTTAAATCAATTGAAGATTTACTTCCTTCAAAATCATCAATATAAGAAATTCCGTTTTTTTCTATCGCTTTGCTATGTCCGGGAATAAGATGTGCAAATTCCCCCATAACCATTACTGTTGAAGGCGCTTTTGTTTCGAGAAAAGGAAGTTTGTCAACAAGTTTAGTTAAAAATCTTGATTCTGTACGATACGTTCCGTCTAATCCCCATATTGTGTTAGAAATAGGTTCATCGCCAATATTTACTTTTTGAGTAAGCGGTCTTTCGGTTAAATTTAAAATTGTGCCGCCAAAATTAAAATCTTTTGAAAGTTGATAATTCAGGTGCATTCCCATAAGAGTTTTACTCTGAATGTTAAATAACGATTGACTTTCGAGCGATATTTTAATTGGTGTTCCTGATTGTAAAAGACCCTGGTTAATAATTTTAACGCGTCCCAAAGTATAGTCAACGGTATAATCCTGATTTTCGACAAGTATTACTCCACCGGCAGTAACTTTTACCGAGCCTTGCGGGATGTTCATAGCATTTAGGGCGATATCGGAACCCGATGCGGATTTATAGCTACCTTTCATAAAAAATTTATTTTTTTCGGCTACCTGTCGGGCTTTGCTTTGAGTTGAATCATAAAGTTCAAAATAAGCATATTGCGAAGCAAGTGTAGCCTGATTTGGGTCGTTCTCTACCATTTTATTAAACAAATACAACCCAAATGGTTCTTTTACAGGAAAAATAATCCTGCCGTTAGAAGAATTAATAGTTACTTTATCAATAAAATCGAAACGGCTGTCGGGGTAAGGGTCAAGTTGCGAGTTTAAATGGTCAAGGTTAAGTACTTCAATAAGTGGTTTACGATCGATAGCACCAACCGGAACAAAGTTAATTGCAGTACCTGTTTTATCGTTTTGGTACATAACATCAAGTTTAAAATCATCGCTATTAACCTGGTATGCACCAATAGAATAGATATTTTTCATCATTAGGGTCCAATAAGGACTTTTTGGAGTAAGCGAAGTTCCTTTTATTAATTTTAATATAAGGGCATTTGGCGATGCTATAGTATTTGAGAACTCACCTACTTTGAAGTTTTTTCCACCAATGGTGTATTCGTAAGCGACAGCAAGAACTTCATCGGAATTTAATGCAGAATTTAAAGAAATATAGCCAAGTGTAGGATAAATTGTATATTCTGAGGGACTTAACATTCGCATAGATTCTATTGCGTTATAATCGTTTCCGGGGGAAAATATATTTTGAAATAATGCTGTAACGTTTGAAAGTGTGCGAATACCGGGATAATCAACTTCAACATGATTAAGTGAATTAATTGAATCGCTGGGGTAAACATAAGGGTAGCCCATAGTTGGAATAACATTGATATTATGAATATTGAGTTGTCCATTAGAATCATACCCTTCGCCTAAATCATTAAAAGCAACTACATTACGTGCATCGGTATAATTTCCGCTTTTATTGGTAACCCAAACTTCTATGCGGGTTATATTTATGCCTGAATTTATTAAAGGAAGATTTGCTAAAAATTTATCGTAATTGTCGTAAAAATATTGCCCAAGAAAAAAGTGTCGGTTGGCTTCATACTGGTCGGCATATACCTCAAAAGTGCTTATTTGTGCTCCGCCCTGCACATCAACCACCTGCGATTTACCTTTTTGTTGCGAAAAAATATTTGTAACAGTTAATTTTCCAAATTGCAACTCTGTTTTAATACCGAAAAGGCTGTAGCTTCCATTAATGAGCGAGCCGGTTAATGGCAGGCTTACGTTACCGGCTTCTATTAAGCGGATAATTTCATCGTCTTTGCCTTCATAAGCAAGTTTCATTTTATTTTCAAATTCAAACGATGCTTCGGTATTATAACTGGCACTGAGTTTAAGTTTATCGCCAATTTGCCCGGTAACATTCATCTGAATTTCTTCCTGAAAATCAAATGTGGTAACCTTTCTTTGTTTTACGGGAAGTTGTGGATTATCGGTGCGTTGTGTATTTAGTCCAAATATAAGTTTGGCTGAACCTTGTGGTTTTATGTCAATATTACTGCTTCCAAAAATGGTGTTAAAAACATCACCCGGAACATGAATTTGCGGAACAAGATTAGATTGATGTTCAAAATTCTCACCCTGAAAACGTTGCCTCCAGTAATTTCTTACGCCTCTGTTAAAATCGTAATGTTGATATTCTTCAAACGACATTGATTCGGGTGAACGGTACCTGAGGGTTCCAACATTTTCATTAATATGATATTCATTATTTTCGCCATCGTAATCAATATTAGTTAATATGTTTGCGGGTTTGTGCAAATACATTCCCGATTCGTAACCCTCGTTTGAACCGGCTTTATTTCCTTGGTCATTAAATGGATATGGAAGCCCCGTAGTATCTTTATTGCCGGTATCGGGTGGTGTAATAAAATCATCAGAAATTACAAGTGAATCGTGCCTTGTAACAGGATTCAACATTATAAATGGCAATACTGATGAAAGGGCAGTAAAAAAAATGATATTTATAAATACACTCTTCAAATCTGCAAAATAGATGTTTTACAATTGTTTTAATGCTTGTTTTACAAGTTCTTCGGCAGACATGTCTGCTTTTTCTGCCAATAATTTACTGAGTGTTTTTTCGGTAATACTTCTTGAAAAACCTAACATTAACAATGCAGATAACGCTTCATCTCTTATTGTATTGTGTACTCCTGTTAAAATTTCTCCTAATGCTCCGGCTTTAGCAATTTTATCGCGTAAATCAACAATTATTCGTTCGGCAGTTTTTTGTCCTATTCCTTTTATTCCTTTAAGCTTCAACACATCGCCGCTCATAATCGCTTTCTGAATTTCGTCGGGATTTAACGATGAAAGCATCATTCGGGCGGTATTGGGACCGACTCCGCTAACCGAAATAAGCTGGCGGAATAATTCCCTTTCCTGACGCGCGTGAAATCCGAAAAAAATTTGTGCATCTTCCCTGACAACATAATGGAGGTATAACATGCAATTTTCGCTGCCACTAAGCTTGGAATATGTGTGCAACGATATATTGATTAAATAACCAATACCTGCGTTTTCAACAACTGCATAAGCAGGAGTAATTTCGATAAGTTTTCCTTTTATATATTCATACATATTATTGATTTTTTTGTTGAAGAAAACTCAAATAAAGACGAAATATAAAAAACCTGCTAAAGTAGTAAATAAACGCGGTTTGGCATTGTAATAATAAATTCGTAACAACTAAGCGAGGTTATTGTGTTTATTTATAACAAAATAAATTAACGGAGGCAAAGAAAAAATCGGCGTAATAGATAAAATTAATGCTCAAAACATTTGTAACCGTTACAGTAACCGAAGATGGCTGTACCAAAACAGCTCAAGCAACAATATGGGTTTTAAACGGTACCGTCTTGGAAGAATACACAAAAGAAAGTCTGCAGTTTAATGTTTACCCAAACCCCACAACCGGTGATTTTACTATAGAATGTACCTTACCTCAAAACAAAACCGGAAAAGTAAAAGCATACCGTAATACCGGCTCACAGTCAGGCGAACACCCATTAGAACCCGGTTACAACAAATTTATTATGCCCGCAGGCAAGTGGAATGAAAATGTTATTTTGGTTGGAATTTATATTGAAGGCAGGCAAGTGCCGGTGGAGAAGGTGGTGAAAAAATAAAAAATATCCTTCTTCTTTATCGTTTTAGAAATTAAAAGGTTAGGGTTAATTGACAAAAAGATACCGTTATTTTTTAACCATATACCCGATAACCTAAACTGTAACAAATCATAACGTGACTTCTAAAAAATGATTTTTCTTAGTGCACTTTGAGTCTTTGCTAAATATTTATTTCTTTTTGGTAAGGTGATTACTAATACCCCACAAAATTAAAATTCAAATCTATTAGTTTAGAAAAGCGGCTTCCTGATGATAGCATATCTGAATCTTCCTTTTTATAATGCCAATTAATTACTACTTCATGTTCCTTGGCAATATTTTCGAGAATCAACAGAATTTTAGCAATTTGTTTGGCTGAAGCTGTATTAAAATATTCGAAGGAAAAATCAAAAACCGTCAAATCAATTGGGTTGACAGAATAATCGTTTAGCCATTTTATAACCGGTTCATAAAAGCCAATTGCATTTTCGGGAAGTGAACTGGCAGATATTTGAAACAGCCTGTTAGCCGGATCAAACACAATTTTAGGAGTATCTTCTTTAGCTTCTATTATAAGTGTTTCGGTCATATTATACTGTAGTTATTACAGTTTGTAAAGAAAAAAACACAGAATCCTGGGCGGTTTTAATAAAACTGTACGAAAGAGGATTTCCACTTTTTATCCGTAAATCTATAATACCTAATCCGGCTTTTTTAGAACTGTCTGATTCAAAATTGAAAAGGCACTTGTTAAAATATTCATCAAGTTTTTCCATGGATAAAGAATTTACATTTTCTAATTTTTTCTTTAGAGCCTTTGTTTTGTTAATATCAACATAATTTCCGGTTATAATTGTATATAATCCCTTATTCTCACCTATGATGAATACTCCAGGGACACTATTATGCGAAGAATCAAGAGTATAGCCATGTTTTACTATATTCTGAAGCATTTCAACAACTATATAAAAAACTTTCTTTTTATGACTAATAGTTCCTTTCATTTGTCCTTCTAAAGAACCAAGTAGAATCATCAAACTTTCCTGATTAAACGGGCCGTTGGATACCAAAAGAATGTTTTCTTTGTTTAATGTATTGTGAATGTTAATTATGTTATTAAGGCTTTCTTCTTTGTGTTCCAAACTGCCTTCTATACCTTCGAGTGATGGGATTGTATGAAGATAAAAGAATGACGAATCTTTATTTATCCGACTGAAGTGGTAATGTAATTTATTCCCCGATTTGCGTGCCATATCTATTAAACCTAAGCCGGCACCACCTTTTGAGGATAAGGAGCCTCCTTCCAAAACTATTTTGTAATAATTCTTTAAATCTTCTTTTTCGAGACTATTAATAGTTTCAATAAGCTTCTTTATATAATCTATATTATTGTTCATCACCATGTTACCGGTGGTAATAAAATATTTGTCATCATGTTTTTGTATAACAAACAGCCCGTTATTGTCGGGCAAATCGTCTTTTATATCATTCTGATGGCGGGTAATATTTTGCAGACATTCTACCAAAATACTGTAAACACGTTTTTTAATTTTTGAAGATTGCTCTTCCTTTTCAAGCTTATTTTCGGTAAGTGCAAGAATATTATCGGTAATTTCCTGAGTAAATCTGCCGCGATACACATATCCCAGATTATCTTTCTGCATAGCCTTAAACAAAATAAAAACAAATCTCAGAAAATCAGTATTATCGGATTGCATAGTTAATTTTTGAAACAGTAAAAATACTAAATTTCATACAATTTCTATAAAAAAAAACAACTATAAGAAAGTACAAATGTAATATATTTACTGTACTTCTAAAAATTGTTTTTTCTTTGTTATGCTTATTTTTCAAAATTACTCACATATTAATTGTTTTTTAAAAGTAGAGACACGCGTCCGTGTGTCTCTGCTCCGGTTTAAAAATCTTGTCCGCCTCGAAAAATCTAATTTTTAGAACCCCTCTTAATAACTAAAAACAGACAGTATTTAACAGGGTAAACGCAGAAGAAACATCCACGACTAAATAAAGACACACAAGAAAATGATTATTTTAAGGTTGAGAGGAATGAAGGTTGAGGTTGAGAAAAGATTGAGAAAACAAGATTGAAAAAAGATTGATTATGACGAGTTTACTTCAATCTTATCAATCTACTTCAATAAAATTCTGCGTTTACCCTGTTAGATAACTGCTATTTCTATTCAGTTCATTAATTTTTAAGCTGTCTAACAGGGTTCACCCCGTGAGATAGTTTGAAAAAAGAGCGAACAATATATAAATAACAATTATCTAATGGGGTAAATCAGCGGTATCAGCGGGAAATTGGAAAATAGTATTTTTTACTTGCGGATTTTAGGTTATAACAGAAAAATAGATTGTTACAAAATTATTTCTTATTTTTGCTTTATCATTCCTAAATTTTTATTCATCTGTAAAATATGAAAGAAATTAAAATTAAGATATGTGGAATTTTGCCTTTAACTAAGAAACAGTTTATTATAGGTTTTTCGTTTTTTTTCATATTTTTCGTAGTAACAATTATTTCCTTTTATTTTTTCCCACCCCAAAAATCACCCGAAGAAGCATCATTTCTTTCAAAATTATTTAAAGATTATGGTTTACTAACCTTTTTCTTTTTTTTGATATGGTTGATTGCAGAAGGAATATTTTACTGTAATAGATTTATTAAAGTCCAATATAAACTGATAGAAGAACAAAAGCACGAAGTTGACATTCGCAATCAATACATCGAACAGCACAAAAAAGAAATTATTACCCAACGTGTTAAAATAGAAACTCAACACAATTTGGTAATTGCTCAAATGACAACAATTTCAAACCAAAAAAAAGAATTGTTAGATAGTATTCAATATGCTTATCGTATTCAGTGTGCATTGTTACCACCTTTTTATTATGTAAATCAATGTATCCCTGATTGTTTTATTTTATATTTGCCAAAAGCTATTGTAAGTGGTGATTTTTATTTTGTTGAGCAATCGGGCGATTATACCATTGTTGCCGCGGTAGATTGTACCGGGCATGGTGTTCCGGGTGCTATGATGTCGGTAATAGGTTACGATTTATTAAATCAGGCTGTTAAAATAAATAAAATCACCAAACCTTCAGATATTCTATCATTTCTTGATGCCGGAGTTACCGATATTTTACGCCAAACACATAACGAAAGCGGAGTAAAAGACGGAATGGACTTGTCGGTTGTAAGCATAGACAGGCGAATGCGAACTTTTGAATATGCAGGTGCTTACAATTCAATTTATTTTATTCATAATAAGCAGTTAACCGAAGTTAAATCTGATAAACTTCAGATTGGTGTAAACGAAGATGGAATTACCGATGTTTTTACAAACAACGGCTTACCAGTAGTTAAAGGCGACATGCTTTACTTATTCTCCGACGGTTATGCCGACCAGTTTGGAGGTCCCAAGGGGAAAAAATTAAAATACAAACAATTTCAAACTATATTAACTGAAATATCAGGTGAAACAGTAGAAAATCAAAAACAATTAATTAATCAGAAATTTATGGACTGGAAAGGTGAGCAAGAACAAGTTGATGATATTTTAGTTATAGGAATAAGAGTTTAGAAATAAGCGTTACTATTCACCCATTTGTATATAGATGCAGGAGGCAGGAATGCCAACTGCCAGTCATTCGCTTCGTTGTCATTCAATTATCATTCGCTTCGCTGTCATACGATTGTCATTCGCTTCGCTGTCATTCAATTGTCATTCGCTTCGCTGTCAT
>PCSS01000158.1:0-3265 GCA_002771395.1 Bacteroidetes bacterium CG23_combo_of_CG06-09_8_20_14_all_32_9
TTCAATTGGGGTTACTGATGAAGTGATTGAAGCGGTTAAGGTGTATTATAAGGGGATTGCGGGTCAAGCCCGCAATGACGCTTGCAATGACGAGGCAAAAACCCTTTCGCCCGTTGAGCAGGCTTATTGGGATACCATTAAAGCCCTGCAGAAAAAGATTGAAAAGAAAGGAGGCGAACAATGAACAACATAAACACCCGTTTTGTTTACTATTAAAAAAAATATTAGTATTTTTGCAATTTTTTAATAGCATTGGAACGGGTGTGCACTGCTCATGCAGGCACACACAAAGTGTATATGCCATAAGGGTTTCAGTGGGTATTCAAGCAATGTAGCCATCTCAAACTTTCATGTCGGTGGTCAGGAAACTGCTCCGAAATCCCTTACGGCACATACACTCGACCGTGTGTGCCTTGAACTTATTCCCATGAACAAGGAATAAGGTGCTGTACAAAAGATGGAAGACTCTTTGAAACGTCATGTAAGAGTGTGGAGGTCGAGCGAACTGGCTGGCTGACCTTACAGACAGGAAATAGGGAAATGGACTTCCGCAGACTACTTTCATGAGTAGTTTGCAAACCACCTTATGCTGCATTGAGCGGAAACTCTATTTGTGGTGAACGATAAGGAAAAGCGAAGGCTTGACTCTTGCAGGTGAGTATTGTTGAGCTGAATAGAGTGAACCAGCAACTGAAGCCTCGTAAGCGGCAAAAGAAAATGTTAAAAGCAGGCAGTTACGGTTGTGTCTGCGACAAAGTGTAACAGAAACCCTGATTACTGGTTACATAACATTCGGGGTAAAGCTGGCAGGAAGGCAATACAGGCTTTTGTATGGAACAAGGGAAGTTGCTATTGTTCTGTTAACCGAACAGGGAAGCAGACGTACAAGGATAGTACGAGATAGCGGCGGCGGACTAAGTCGGAGTAGTGATGAAGCCTTTGTAATGAAGGTGGAGCGAAGGGCTTAGCCTGTTCAGTTTCAAAATAAACAACAACCAGCGATGGAATGATTGATTATCACGAAACAAAATCACAGCCAATTACCAGAGCAATTGGGAATTGGTGTATCCATAATGTTTTATTACATTTGTGATTAAACAGGAAGAGCCGTATGAAGTGAGAGATTCACATACGGTTCTGTGAGAACGCAAGGGTGAAATTCCCTTGCGTGACTCGACTGTGTGCCATTGTAAAAAAACGAAACAATAACAAAAAATGAATCCAATTTTTCAATATATAATTGTCGAGACGGTTAGACATCAATACCAGAAAAAAAGACAGACACTTTCCAAACCGGAGCTTGACAAGGATGTTTTTAATCTGAAAATAGATTTTAAACATTTATTAAGCAACTCATTATTTATTTTTATAGGAGTTTTTGTTGCCGGATTTGGTCTGAAAGGATTTTTATTACCAAATTCATTTATTGACGGTGGTGTGACTGGAATATCATTGATAATAAATAAAATGACTGAAATTTCTTTATCTATATTGATAATTCTAATAAATATACCTTTTATAATACTTGGTTTTTCTGCAATCAGTAAATCTTTTGCTATTAAAAGCATTATTGCTATTATTTTACTTGCAACAGCAATTTATATAGTTCCTTATCCTGTTGTTACTAATGATAAATTATTGATTGCGGTATTTGGTGGTTTCTTTTTAGGATTAGGAATTGGATTAGCTATTCGGGGAGGTGCAGTATTGGATGGGACTGAAGTATTAGCTGTTTTTATAAATAGAAAATCATCGTTGACAGTTGGTAATGTTATTTTGATTTTTAATTTATTTATTTTCCTTGCAGGTGCATATTTTCTTTCAATTGAGACAGCTCTGTATGCAATTCTTACATATTTTGCAGCCTCTAAAACAGTTGATTTTATAATTGATGGTATTGAGGAATGCATAGGAGTATCAATAATTTCAGAAAAAAGCGAGGAAATAAGATTATCAATTATTGAAAAACTGGGTAGAGGGTGTACAATATACAATGGGAAAAAGGGATTTGCAAGACAAGGAGAAAAGTTGAAAGAAGTTGAAATAGTCTATACTGTAATAACAAGATTAGAGCTTTCTAAATTAAAAACAGAAATTGAAAAAATTGACGAAGATGCTTTTATTATTATGAATTCCATTAAAGATACAAAAGGAGGAATGATAAAAAAAAAACCATTGAAGAATTTAAAACAATAGGCACACAACAAAGTGTAGCAGTAATAAGGGTTTCAGTGGGTATTCAAGCAATGTAGCCATCTCAAACTTTTATGTCGGTGGTCAGGAAACTGCTCCGAAATCCCTTACGGCACATGCACTCGACCGTTATGCGTAACTTTAAAAAGCAAAAGGAGAATCAACATGAAGACACTTTCAATTTTACCAGTTTGTTTATCCTTAAGCGTTAGCATGTTCAGTCAAGTAATTAATGATGACTGTTCCACCGCTACGTATCTGGGTGATTTTAATCAGTCTCTCAATAATAAGACTTGTTTTAATGGATGGGCTGACGTTGACACTTCAGTATAGGACAATAATACAAATTCATTGATCAATTATCCATATTATGGCATGACAGGTTGTATTGGATATACAAATAATAATGACATGCCTTCGAATGATATTTGGTACAATTTCAAATCCGGTACCTTTCAATTACTCATCGCATCTGGTACTCCAAACACCCTTGATACTGTACATCTCAATGTTTGGTACGGGACGGATTGCAATAATTTATTCCCTTTATGTTGTTATACATATGATTTTTCGAGCTTCCCAACGGCATACATTGATACAATTTCCGGTTCGACAAATATTTATGATTATATATATCTTCAGTTCAGTGGAAATGCTCCAGGGAAATTTGGATCATTCGGTTTCTGTTTGAAGAGCATTGTCGAGAATGCACCTGTTTGTAATAGTTCACCAATAATAATTAACTCAGATGAAAACGATCAAAGAATTACTGCTGACATTCATATCTTTCCAAATCCTGTCAATGAATCTATAGAAATCATAGGTAAAACAGAATCATTTAAAAAGGTGTTTTTGACTTATCCGGATGGACGTACTGTATGGTATATGACTTATCCTAAAAATAGAATTGTTATTAATACTGAAAGTTTGAACACTGGAATATACTTTCTGATATTGCAAACAGAGAAGCATATTTACATAAGGAAAATTATTAAACGGGACTTCTAAAAATTGCTTTTTCTTTGTTATGCTCATTTTTCAAAATCCTCATTTACAACAGTAAACTCCGGCT
>PCSS01000158.1:3310-3504 GCA_002771395.1 Bacteroidetes bacterium CG23_combo_of_CG06-09_8_20_14_all_32_9
CCACAACTACAATGCCCTGCTGATGCGGGTTTGCGAAAGTTCGTAACTTTTTTCAATTTTTTCCATTGCAGTCAGGTGGTTTTGTATTAAATTTACAACCTGAATACACAACTTGAATACACGACCTGACAGGAACTTCGTAACCTGTCAGGTTGTGTAACAAATTTTATTTTTTTTTAAATAAAAAACATTAG
>PCSS01000184.1:0-147 GCA_002771395.1 Bacteroidetes bacterium CG23_combo_of_CG06-09_8_20_14_all_32_9
ATTTTTTTATAAAGATAAACTCCGGCGGCGGGATCTTTTGGCGCGCCCGCGATACGAGCTATATGCGCGATTTTTTTATTTGAAATGCCGCGAATGATACCTTCAAGCGTGGATGTAACATGGAAGAATAGTGGTCCCGGAATCAAT
>PCSS01000184.1:153-295 GCA_002771395.1 Bacteroidetes bacterium CG23_combo_of_CG06-09_8_20_14_all_32_9
TGTTTTGCGCCTTGCGCATCAACAATTTCCATGAATTTTTTATACGCTTTTCCTGATGTCAAAATTTCAGTCGCCATTTTTTCTCCCTGTCCTTTTTTCGCTTTTCCGGTGAATTCAAGTTCAATTCCGGCCATCATTAAAG
>PCSS01000184.1:366-3291 GCA_002771395.1 Bacteroidetes bacterium CG23_combo_of_CG06-09_8_20_14_all_32_9
TAAGTTTAAAAAATTTAATGCAAAACCTTATTTCTATTCCCTTCTAACAATTGCACCTTTAGTATTAATGGCTTCGTTCAGCAGCGATTTTTTATATACCTACCCAACTTTTAAACCTTGGGTTACAGGTAATGCATTTGGATTAGAAAAATGGCAGATGGGAGGAATTTACGAACTTTTTTATAGCGTTGATTTTATTACCGTTGAAATGATTTTTAGAGGTGCTTTGGTTTTGGGAATGATAAAGTTAATAGGAAAAGATTGTATTTTACCAATGATTAGTGTTTATTGTTTCCTTCACTTTGGCAAACCAATTGGCGAAGCAATAAGCAGTATTTTTGGTGGATATTTTCTTGGTGTTATTGCTATAAATACACAATCCGTTTTAGGCGGAAGCATTTTACATATAGGCGTTGCCTTGATGATGGAGATTTTTGCATATTCGCAACACTTTTTTTAATCAATGATAATGAAAAAACAATTCTACTGAAAATAAAAAGTTTCCAATATCATTGATAACGGCAGTATTTCTTTTATATGCAAAATAGTTTTTTTAGAAATGTTAGTAACTATTCAGCCCATGTTCTTTTTAGCCACAGATTATATCAATTTATCTTTACTTTTGCGGGTGAGTAGTATCAAATGTTAAATAACATATATTTATTTTTTTTTATTTTAATTTTAAGTTTTTACATTTGTCCACTAAATTTATAGACAAAATGGAGTGTATCTATAATGTCGTCTATCTTTGTCAATTAATAATTTATTGTTCGTTGTTTAACAATATATTACAAACAAACATAAAGAATTGAAATGAACTCATATTACCAATTATTAAAAAAGGATGTTCGGTTTGAAGAAGGCTTAAACGCTTGTATTAATTGTGGAACATGCACAGCTATTTGCCCTGCTGCTGAATTTTATAATTACGACCCTCGAATAATAGTTGATACAGTTCAATCAAAAGATAATGATAAAATAGAGGAATTGCTAAAGGGTGATTCAATCTGGTACTGTGGCGAATGTATGTCATGTAAAACCCGATGTCCAAGAGAAAATGTTCCGGGTTTAATAATAATTGCATTGCGGTCTCTTTCACAGGATTTAGGTTTTTTTGTAGAGTCGGAAAAAGGGCGCCAGCAATTAGCTATAAAAAGAACTGTAGGAGAATGGATATTAAAATATGGTTATTGTTTATATTTAGAAGGAGTAGGAACCGAACTTCATCCTGAACAAGGCCCTGTTTGGGACTGGATACAAGAAAATTGGGCTGATGTTTTTAAGCGATTAGGTGCTAATTACAAGGGAGATGGTCCTGGAATATTAAGAAAAATTCCAGATAAAGCGCTTTATGAAATTAGAAAAATTTTTGAAATTACCGGGGCAAATGAAAGATTTAATAAAATTTAGACTTACTCTAAAATTAAAGCAAATGAAATGGGATTAGAAATTGGCAGTGATATAATCAGTAACCGATAATCCTGTAACTTTTTTGAAAGTATTTGAAAGATGCTGAACACTGCTAAAATCCATCATGTAGGCAACTTCACTCAACGTGTATTCTTTTTGCAATACAAGTTCTTTGCAACGCTCTATTTTGTGAAGAATAATGAACTTTTCAAGAGTTATTTTTTCGTGTCGTGAAAACATTTTCGAAATGCTTTGGTAATTCATATTCATTTTCTCAATAATGTAATCCGATTTACGAATAATTGAATTTATGTTGTTAGAGTAATGAACTAATTCTATCACTGCATTTTTAACCTGTTCAACCAAAATTGATTCCCTATCCGAAATTAAATCAAAACCAATTGAAATTAAAATATCACGTATAGTTTTAATGTTATTTTTGTTAGAATCATAACTTATTGTAACTTTACCTAATTCAATAGAAATAACTATGATGTTTCTTTTTGCAAATTCCTCTGTAATTACTCTTATATAGCAATTACAAACCATGTTTTTTATAAAAATTATATCTATAATGTTACTGTTCATTTAAAATTTTAAACAAGAACAAACATAAATTATTTGTAACTATACTGCAACAGGTAATAAATTGCGTTTTTTTTATAGTCATTCAATAGTCATTCAGTAGTATTACAAGCGAATGACAGTGAAGCGAATGACAATTAATGACCTTATTAAGTATATCTGCAAAATTAAAATAAATTTTTTGGTTACTCCTTATGGCGCATGCATCCGTTTGTGCCAGTATTCATAAAATTTTAATAATTCAGAAACTTATTGTATCTTTGTTGTGATTTTAAAAAATCTTTAATGGATTCTGCGATTTTTTTACATCAAAAGTAAAAAAATGAACTTAGCGAAGCGATTTCACCAACACAAATAAAATAAAAAAATATTGTAAGTAATTTTTAAAACTCACCATAAATGAAAAAACTTAAATTACTTCGTCTCCAGTTTGAAAATAAAATTGAAGATTATGAAATTCCTGCTTTTCGTGCTGCAATTGCAAAAAAGGTAGGGAAAGACAGTGTTTTATTTCATCATCATTTAGACGATAATACTCGTTTGTACAGGTATCCTCTCATTCAGTATAAACGCATAAACAATAATCCGGCAATTATTTGTCTGGAAGAAGGTGCGGGAGAAATAAATCGTTTTTTAACCAATAAAGATTGGAACATTACCATTGGGAAAAACATCATTGAACTTAAAATTCTGAAACTTGATTTAAATCAATTTAATTTACAGGTTTGGGATAAAAACTTCAATTACAGAATAAATAATTGGATTGCTTTTAATAGCGACAATTATAAAAATTATCACAATCTGATTTCATTGATAGAAAAAATTCGTTTCCTTGAAAAGATTCTTATTGCTCACATCATCTCATTTGCCGAAGGCGTTAAATGGAATATAGATAAACAAATTCAACTTGTTATCAATGAAATTCACAAA
>PCSS01000184.1:3334-3821 GCA_002771395.1 Bacteroidetes bacterium CG23_combo_of_CG06-09_8_20_14_all_32_9
AAAAAAAATCAAAGAAAAAGGAAAATTGAAATTTGAATTATCTGAGGTAAGTACTAATGTTATATGTCAATAAATAATATGACTTCTGAAATTGAAAGATATAAAGTTTATCTTGCCGCACTGCTCCACGATATTGGAAAATTTTATCAAAGGGCGGATAAAAATCCTGCACAAAAATCCGAGGGACAGAATTAGAATTAAAAATTTACAATAAGATGACAAAAGAGGAACATATACAATACTGGCTTAAAAGTGCAAAAGATGACTTGAAAACAGCAGACCATCTTTTCAAAACGAAGCGCTATCAGCATTGTTTATTTTTTGCTCATTTGCACCTTGAAAAAATCTGCAAAGCAATATGGGTAAAATATAATAAAACTAATTATCCGCCAAAAATTCATAACCTCAATAAAATATTTTCTTGAAGTGATGAACAAATTTTGCATTGCAGGAAGATATCCTGATTATATTCAATCATTATATAAGA
>PCSS01000290.1:0-1452 GCA_002771395.1 Bacteroidetes bacterium CG23_combo_of_CG06-09_8_20_14_all_32_9
ATTTTAATTATTTTTTTATAGGTGTTCGTGAGATCGCTTCGCTAAGTTCTCATTTACAACAGTAAACTGCGGTTTTAAAATCTTGTCCGCCCCGAAAAATCTAATTTTTAGAATCCCTCTTCTGTGATATAAATTTTTCTTACTTTCGGGCATTAAAACGGCAAATATGCTTTCAAAAGCAATAATAAAACTTGTACGCTCACTTGACCAAAAAAAAATTAGAGTTGAAAAAAAACTTTTTGTTACTGAAGGAAATAAAATAGTTAGCGAAATAATTAATAACCAATTACCTATAACTTATTTGGTAGCTACAAAAGAATGGATTGTTAAGCAAACAAAGCTTCCTAAAACAGAGATTATTAAAGTTACCAAAAGTGAACTTAAACAAATTTCGTTTCAAAAAACTCCACAACAAGTTCTTGCCGTTTGTAATATCGTAAACAAAGAATTGCATTTTTCTGATTTAAAAAATGAATTAATATTAGCCTTAGATAATGTTCAGAATCCCGGTAATGTTGGTACAATTATCCGCATTGCCGACTGGTTTGGCATAAAAAATATTGTGGCAAGTTTATCAACAGCAGACATTTACAATCCAAAAGTTATTCAGGCTTCAATGGGAGCATTTGTTAGAGTTATGGTACATTACGTTTTGCTGGAAAAATTTTTAGTTAAAATGAAATCAGAAAATAACTTACCCATTTACGGTACCACTTTGCAAGGCAAAAATATTTACAATCAGAAACTTTCCAGCAGAGGTATTATTGTTATGGGAAGTGAAGGGAACGGAATTTCAGAAAATATTATGAAAATATTAACAAAGCAACTTTATATTCCGCCCTTTATAGCAGGAGCACCCCCAAACGAATCGCTTAACGTTGCAATAGCTACTGCCATTGTTTGTTCGGAATTTAGAAGACAACAAAATTTATAAATAGAGTCTGTCTATAAAGTCCGCTGACTGCGTTATGCTCGTCTTTTATGCCAGTCATTTACAACAGTAAACTCCTGACATTTAAGACTAGCATGCCTTGTCATCGAACTTTATATTCCAGACTCTTGATATTACAGACAGACTCTAAATAAAACACGTTACAAGTTATACTTAATAAGGTCATTAATTGTCATTCGCTTCGCTGTCATTCAGTTGTCATTCGCTTCGCTGTCATTTGGTTGTCATTCACTCTGCTATTATTATGTTGTTAGTATAATAAATGACTACAGAATGACTATAAAAAAACGCAATTTATCACCTATTGCAGTATATATTGTGCGCAGGATTTGCCTTTTAAAATTTTACATTTAGAATTTTACTTCCCCTTTTCTCTTTGCCCATTGATAAATCGCAGATTCAACTTATACTTTGAATGGTGTTCACCACGTTGGATAATCTGTTGAATAACGATAGATGAACTTATAAAATATATCCTACGTGGTAAATTCTTACATTTG
>PCSS01000290.1:1506-1694 GCA_002771395.1 Bacteroidetes bacterium CG23_combo_of_CG06-09_8_20_14_all_32_9
TATACCTTTATACCTCTATACTTTTATTGTAATCATAAAATGCGACAATTTATCCCGTTTTTAGTATAAATTAAGTTTGAGCTTACGGTTTTTTATAAATATTATTAAAAAAATTAAGGAAATTCCAGATAATATTTTATCATATTAATTTTAAAAAAAGGTTAATGATATGAAAAAAAAATATATTT
>PCSS01000290.1:1711-1885 GCA_002771395.1 Bacteroidetes bacterium CG23_combo_of_CG06-09_8_20_14_all_32_9
ATATAAATAAGGGATTCTAAAAATTAGATTTTTCGAGGCGGACAGGATTTTAAAAACGCAGTTTACTATTGTAAATGAGAACTTAGCGAGGCGATCTCATTCACCCCGTTAGATATTAGTTAATTAAAAGAGAGAGCATTCTTTATATGTCTTTATCTAACGGGGCAAGCACTT
>PCSS01000290.1:1938-5034 GCA_002771395.1 Bacteroidetes bacterium CG23_combo_of_CG06-09_8_20_14_all_32_9
TGGCCTGCTACCAAAGACGAACTCATTGATTTTGCCATTCGTTCGGGTGCGCCTATGGAAGTAGTTGAAAATTTACAAGAACTTGAAGATGAGAGTGAGGTTTACGACAATATTGAAGATATTTGGCCTGATTATCCCACAAAAGAAGATTTTTTGTTTAACGAAGACGAATATTAAAAAATTATAGGTAACTATTCAGCCCATGTTCTTTTTAGCCACAGATTATATCAATTTATCTTTACTTTTGCGGGTGAGTAGTAACAAAAATTGTTTACCCCGTTAAATAATTACTATTTTTATTCAGTTCGTTCATTTTTAAGCTATCTAACGGGGTGAATTGTTAAATTGTTTTATTGTTGAAAAATAAAATGGAATTAAAAATCGATTTAAGTTATCTTGAAAACCTGTCAGCGGGCGACAATAATCTTATAAAAGAATTGATTGAGATTTTTAAAGAACAAGTACCCCAATTTATTGCCGAAATGAAACAATCTATTGAAAATAAAGACTCAAATGCACTTGCCTTAGTCGCTCACAAAGCAAAATCGTCTGTTGCTATAATTGGAATAATTGATATTGCCGAAGAATTAAAAGTATTGGAAAAAATTGCCTCAAATAACGAACGATCAAAAGAATACCCCGACTTTTTAAAACGTTTCGAAACATCTTCAAGTGAAGCAATAAAACTGCTTAATAACATTGTTGCAAAACTATAAGTTTATTATCTTTGCATAAAAAATTAATCATGACTAAACATTTACTTTTATTCAGTTTAATAGTTAGTACGGCAGCTTGTTCAATGTTTACCGCCAATCCTAACGATGTTGAAGAAAAAAACGGTTTAACATATTTAAAAGGCACAAACAAACCTTTTACCGGACGATGTATAGGAAAATATGATAATGAACAAGATTCGGTTCTGTACAATTATAATAACGGGAATAAAAATGGTGATGCTATAGCCTGGTATAAAAATGGACAAAAAAAATACCAGGGGAAATATATTAACGGAATAAAAGAGGGTGAATTTAATGATTGGTTTGAAGATGGAAAAATCAGCGCTATAAGAAATTACTTACATGGAATTGAAAACGGCAAATGGAAAATCTGGCACGAAGATGGAATTCTAAAAGAAGAAGGTTATTTTATTAACGGACAACGCGATGGCTTATGGCATTGGTATTATGAAAATGGACAGAAATGGGTTGAAATTAATTTTACTAACGGAAAAGAACACGGAATTTGGACGGCTTGGCATGAAAACGGACAAAAGCGCGAAGAAGTTAATTATCAAAATGGCAAAAAAGATGGACTTTGGCAGGAATGGAACAAAGACGGACAAATAATTTTAAAAGGACTTTTCTCTCAAGGACATGAAAATGGTAATTGGTATGGTTGGTATGATAACTCTAAACCTCGTTTTGAAAAACTTTACAAAAACGGTGATATTGTTTACTACCTGCAGTGGAACGAAAGTGGAAAACCAATTGAGACTGTAAAATAAAAAATATTGTGAGTAACCCCATAAATAACAAGTACACAAGCAGTTTTCTTATTTCTCAAGCAATTTCTCAATACTTTTCCAAAGCCGTTCAGTAGATTTATCCCACGAAAATTCTTTTCTTCGTGTTTTGGCATTTTGAATTAAATTATTTCGAAGATTTTTATCATTATAAATTTTTAACATGGCATCGGTAATGGAATCAACGCTGAATGGGTCAACGTAAAGAGCTGCATTTCCACCTACTTCGGGCATTGACGAGGTATTTGAGGTAATAACAGGAACTTCGCTGTACATTGCCTCTACAATAGGAATTCCAAATCCCTCAAAAAGAGAAACATAAGTTAAAGCAAGCGATGATGCTAACAAATTTTTAAGTGTTGAAATATCAACCCTGCCTGTAAAAATAATATCTTCTTTGTGAATATTTTTTTTGTATTCTTTTTCCATTTTATTGTTCCACCAATATGTTTTTCCGGCAATAATCATTTTTACTTCGGCATTTGTTACAGTTCTGAATTTATCAAACGCTTTTAAAAGATTCACAATGTTTTTGCGGGGATGAAGCGAGCCTACATAAAAGAAATATAACTTTCCGTCTGAATATTGTTTTCGTGTGGCAACAATTACTTCATCAGAAACGGGACCATATATTTCATTTGCGCCATCATAAACCACATCAATTTTTGAAGCATCGTAACCATAATGTGAAATAACATCTTGCTTAGAAAACTCCGAAACAGTAACAATTCTGCTGGCACGACGAATAAAGCGAGGAAAATAAAATTCAAGATATTTTCTTGCAAAAAAGGGAATAAATTGTGGATAATGAGCATAATTAATATCATGAACTACCTGCAGGGTTGGCGTTTTGGCAGAAAGTGAGCAATAACCATCAGGTGTAATAAACAAATCGGCTTCAACTTTTTTCAGAACTTTTGGAACAACCCACTCAAACCAGATATAATAAAGAATAGGATGCCTTGCAGGCGGACCATAAACCAATGGAATAATATTTTTCGAAAAAATAAATTCATCACTGTAAGGTCTGTCAAATAAAAAATAAAACTGATGCTCGGGATGATTAGTAGTAATACGTTTAAAGGTTTCGTAAGTAAACCATCCAATTCCCTCTAAATTGTTTTTTTGCAACAAACGTGTATTTACAACAATCTTCATTATGAGGACAAAGGTAATTGATTTATTAAAAGGGATTATTAATAAGGTATCTATACTTTGCACGGGATAAATTAGTACATTTTGAAAAAGTCATTTATTGTCATTAATAGTCATACAATAGTCATACAATGGTTATTCAGTAGTCATACAATGGTTATTCAGTAGTCATACAATGGTCATACAATGGTCATTCAGTAGTCATACAATGGTCATACAATAGTCATTTATAGTCATACAATTGAATGACAGCAAAGCGAATGACGCGAAGCGAATGACAGCAAAGCGTGATAACAGCAAAGCGAATGACAACCGTATGACAGTAAATGAAAAATAAAATTTACCCTGTTAAATAAAAGCTATTATTAATGCAGCTTATTATAATAAAAGATATCTAACAGGGTGAATGGTTTTACCCC
>PCSS01000132.1:0-2555 GCA_002771395.1 Bacteroidetes bacterium CG23_combo_of_CG06-09_8_20_14_all_32_9
TATTAGTGCCATTAGGGTATAAGGGGTTCGCTTTATTCCCTATTTCCTTATACCATATTCCTTAAAATGAAAAAGATTGATATTACAGACAGACACTAAATAGTGCTTTGTTCATAAAGTTAAAAATTGCCACAGATTACTCATAAGGGTAAATACGCTAAATTAAAACTTTTGCAAATTGTTTAATCATCTTTTTATCTTTCTCAATAGCAGTTCCGATAACCGCTATATCTGCTCCTGTGTTAAACATTAATTTTAGTTGTTTTGGGTCAGAAATGCCTCCGCCAACAATAATTGGAATAGAAACAGTTTTTCTGATTTCTGAAATAATTTGTTCGGAAACAGGATTTTTTGCACCGCTACCTGCTTCTAAATAAATAAGTTTTAACCCAAGCATTTCGCCGGCAAGTGCAGTAGCTTTAATAATGTCGGTTTTTAATGCAGGAATTGCTTTTGTGTTACTCATATATTCTGTAGATGAGACACTTCCGCCATTAATTAATATGTAACCTGTAGGAATTGTGGCAAGACCATATTTCTTAATAAGTGGAGCTGCAATTACATGTTGACCAATAAGATATTCGGGATTTCTACCTGATATTAATGAAAGGAGTAAAAGTCCGTCTGCAAATTTTGATAATTGAAAGTAACTACCGGGAAATAAAATAATTGGTAATGAACAAGATGATTTTATTGTTTTAATATAATTATCAATGGATTCAGAAATTATACTACCCCCAATAAAAACAAAGTGGAATTGTTGTTCCATGGCTTCTTTTGATAATGTTACAGCATTTGTTAGAGAAGTTTTATCGGGGTCAATTAATAATGCTAATTTCTTTTTTTTCCCAATAAACAGTGAATAAAGATTCATTTCTATCAATTTATTTTTGAATTACAAATCTCAAATTCCAAGTCTGAAATCCCAAATCAATTTATTGCATGTTTGGTTTATTTCCATCGCAAAGTTTCAACTAAATGAGAAATATCTTGCTCAATAAAATCAATTACAGGGGCAAGGCTGTCCTTATTCGGTATAACTTCAAAATATAAAGCACCGCGTAAAAAGTGTTTTATGCTGTCGGTAACATAAAATTGAATGTTTGAGGCGACGTTACCTTTTATTTCGTATAAAATTCCATAAACTTTGTTAATAGAATCTGAATATAGAATTTCGTTAATTGCATCTGCTTTAATATCGTGCTTATAAGCCAAAGTTCTGCACTCTTCCAATAATTCATTTACATTTCCTGAAACATTTTTATAACTTAAATGAATTTTTGCTTTAAATTTCGGAAAATCTAAATTTAACCAGCAAGGTTCAGCATTTGCCTGCTCGCTTTTAATTGCCTTATAATAAGTGGGATAATCAAAGGTGTAAGGACATTTATGATTATAAGTTTGATATTCTCTTTTGGGTAATTCAATTCGAAAATATCCTGGTGGTTTGGGGATATAATTCTGATTGCATGCAAGTAACAACGACATAATTATAAAAAACAAAAAAAATAAAGTCTTCATTCTTATTAAGATGCAGATTCTTTTTTTAAAGTTACAATTAATTGCTTTATCCGTCTGTTGTCAGCCGATGTAATTTTAAAATCGAAATTCCCAATATTTATTACCTCATTTTTTTGAGGTATCTTCTGTTTCAGTTCAAGAATTAAACCTGCAAGTGTATCTGCTTCGCCTTTAATATTATCGAACAAATTTTCGGCAACTCCAACGGCACGATAAAAATCATTTAAAAGCGTTTTACCTTCAAATAAAAATTCATTTTCCGAAAGTTTTGTAAAACCGGTATTATCTTTATCAAATCCATCGTCAATATCACCAATTATTTCTTCAAGAATATCTTCTAAAGTAACAATTCCCGAAGCGCCTCCATATTCATCAATTACAACCGCAAGATGATTTTTTTTTAGTTGAAAATCTTCAAGTAAATCGTTAATTTTTTTTGTTTCGGGAATAAAATATGGTGGTCTGATAAGCGATTGCCAGTGAAAATCGGATTTGTGAAGGTGTGGAAGTAAATCTTTAGTGTAAAGTATGCCTGTTGTATTGTCAAAATTTCCGGAAATAACCGGAATGCGGCTATACCCCGATTCTACTATAACCGAGACCACTTTACTAAACGGATACCGCATATCAACTGAAATAACATCCATTCGTGGTAGAATTATTTCTTTAACATCTGTGTTTCCGAATCTTACAATTCCTTTCAAAAGTTTTTCATCTTCCTGAAGTTCATCAGAGGCAATGTCAAGGGCATGAGATAAGTCGTTGATAGAAACATTTGTTTGCCTTTGAACTTTTTGTTTTATGGCATGTGAACTTTTAACGAGTAAATAGGTAATCGGAAAAAGTAGTTTATAAAGAAAAACTAAGGGGATTGCCATAATATTAGCCATTTGCAATCTAAAATGAGTTGCATAAGCTTTAGGAAAAATTTCTCCGAAAAACAATATTAACAAAGTAATAATTACTGCCTGAAAAATAAAACCTAAAAAAGGAGAGGCAGAGAAATCAAAAATCTGATTAGTTACCCACGACGA
>PCSS01000132.1:2563-3233 GCA_002771395.1 Bacteroidetes bacterium CG23_combo_of_CG06-09_8_20_14_all_32_9
CAATTCCAATATTAATAAATGTATTGGTTACTAAAATTGTAGCAAGAAGTTTTTCAGGATTTTCGAGTAGTTTAAGCAGCCTGTAACTAGTATAACATGGTTTTTTCTTTATTTTTTCGATATCGGCAGGTGAAAGCGAAAAATAAGCAACTTCACAAGCAGAAATTATACCCGAAAAAAATAACAATATAATTATAACAATAATTCCGGTAATTTGCCCGAAAGAAATTGTTTTCAGAACAATGTTATAATAAAGAAACATTGCCGATGGAAAAGGGTCGGCTTCCAAGTTAATATTCAGTTATGTTAAATGGCAAATCGTCGGCAGGTGCGCCTTGATTTATATCTATTTGTTTATCAGGCTTTACTTCATTTTGCGGATGATTTGCTGAGTCTCCCTGTGGTTGTTCTTCGGAGACTTCGCGTTTTCCAAGTAAAGTCATATTGTCGCCTTGTATTTCTGTAAAATACTTTTTGTTCCCGTCTTTGTCGTTATAAGTACGTGAACGTATTTTTCCTTCAATATAAAGCTGGCTTCCTTTTTTAACATATTTTTCGGCAACCTGGGCTAATCCGCGCCACAAAACTATGTTGTGCCATTCGGTGGTTTTTACAACTTCGCCTGTTGATTTTTTGTACGATTCGGAAGTGGCTAACGAAAATCTTGCAA
>PCSS01000132.1:3268-3543 GCA_002771395.1 Bacteroidetes bacterium CG23_combo_of_CG06-09_8_20_14_all_32_9
CCTACTAAAATTGCTTTGTTTACTGACATAATGTTTTGATTTTAAATTATTTAATAAAACGAGTGCAAACGTTACAAAATTAAGAAAAGTTTTTGAAATAAAAAAAATAACATTTTATTTAAAAACAAATCTGAACTACTTTGTTATACTGAAAACGGGCTCAAACCATTCACCCCGTTAGATATTATTTATGATAACTGATTACATTAATAATATTTTTATCTAAGGGAGTAAATTTTTTTATGGGATTATGTCAAAATTATTCTCTAATCATT
>PCSS01000132.1:3553-4893 GCA_002771395.1 Bacteroidetes bacterium CG23_combo_of_CG06-09_8_20_14_all_32_9
AGTATGTTTGAATTTTAATACTGCAAAATTCAACTCTATTGTTGTCTCGGTTTCATTCAAACTCAGGTCGTCATCGAAAATTTCGGTGATGATTTTACCGCTTCTTCGCATGATGTCCTTTTTTTCCGCTTATCGGTTACATTGGATAACTCTTTTATATTTCTTGAAAGATTTTTGATTCTTGCATAAGTTTCAATAATTGCAAGGGTTGTTTGCGTTGCTCTTTTACTTTTAAGAATAGTGGCGAGCATATATAATCCTTTTTCGGTAAATGCTTTAGGCAACTTTACCTTCCCGCCTCCAAGAGGTGAAGTCAAAAATTTTGATTTCACCGGTTCCCACTCTTTATGTGTAAGTTCAAAAATATATCCTTCAGGAAACTTTTCAGGATTATTTTTAACCGCTTGATTTATTTCCCTTGTTTCAACAGAATATAGTGCTGCCACATCACTATCCAGAATGGTCTTCTCCCCTCTGATATCAATAATCTTTTTTTCAACTTCTTCAAATTTTACGATAGTATTCATATCTTAACCTTATCCTTAACCTTATCCTTTAACCTCAACCTTAAATATAATCGACTATAATTATTACCTTATAATTGAAACCACACCTGTAATCGGGTCTTTTTCCGGTCCAAGTTTAATAATATAAACATATCCGCCCATTGGCAAATCTTTACCTTTATATATACCATTCCAGCGTTTTGCGGCATCGGTGTATTCCATTCCGGTTCCGGTAAAAATAAACAGAACATCGCCCCAGCGGTTGAATATTTCTATTGAAACATCAGGAAAACCGGCTATTCCAACAATTTCAAAGTCATCGTTTATATCATCACCGTTTGGTGTTATTACAGTTGGAATTTTAAACGGAATATCAATAGTAAATGTGTCAATTAATGCACAGGTATTTGCATCGGTTATAGTTATAATGTAATCGCCTGTAGGCAAATTAGTAATATTGGCAGTTGTTTCATTATTTGACCATAAATATGAGTAAGGCAAACTACCGCCTGTTACGGTAATATTGATATATCCCATATTTGCAGCATCAATACCTACAGCAGTGTCAGAAATATACATTGATGAAGGAGGATTATATAATGTTGCTATTGCGGTTGTATCGCACAAGTGATAATCAACAATTGTTACTATATAATTTCCTGCCGATAATCCAGTTGCAATTGAACCTGTTTGCCCGCCTGTCCAGGCATAAGTATAAGGTGGAGTACCACCATTTACATTTGTTACTTCGGCAGTACCATTTGAGCCATTTTCACAAGTTGGATTTGTTGATGATAGCGAGAACTGCATTGCTGTTGGCTGACTTATAGTTGC
>PCSS01000068.1 GCA_002771395.1 Bacteroidetes bacterium CG23_combo_of_CG06-09_8_20_14_all_32_9
TTAAATAGCTTCATCCTTGTGAAATATGCTTCGCATTTCACTTGGTAAACATTTAATAGGGTAAACTATTTTTATACAATTCGTTCATTTTTACGCTATCTAACGGGGTGAACCCCGTTGAATAATTCCCCATATTTTACCGCTCATTTACTCCGTTGAATAATTCTTTTAACACTTATACCCTGAAAACAAGGTTTATTTTACGGGGTGAATTTATGCTATCCAACGGGGCAGGTTTACGAACTACGAATGCAGTTGTTCGTAATTCGTAAACCCGCCCTGTTAAATACAACTTTATATAATGCTTGCATATTATTATATAGTTATTTAACAGGGTGAATATTTTTTTCGTACTTCGGTGGGGTGAATAGTCACATTAGTTTTTCAATTAGAGTTATCCAACGGGATTAACGATTTAAGAACAAGGATTAACGATTTCAGATTTCAGATTTACAAGTTTTCTCAATTTTATATACAGACGCTGATTAATGTCTGTTTATTTGTCTGCATAATTTACTGTAAATTTATTTCAGGACAAGACAAAAACATAAAAAATGTTACAGGTTTATAATTATTTCATTTTTTTTTGTATTTTAGCGTTTTAATATTATTCATAAAAAAATGAAATATACATTCACTTGTTTGTGCATGCTGATAATAGTTTCTCTTACATCGGAGAGCTATAGTCAGAATAAATCTCATTCTATATTCGTTAAGGGAAAAATAGTTGAAAATGACATTGGTCTATCAGGTTGGGAGGTTATTGGATTTCCGTCCTCAGGAGTGGTCGTTAACTTAACAGTAAATTCTCTTAAAGAAAAAAATTACAGTAGTGATAATAACGGAAATTATAGTTTTAGTCTTGATCCCGGCAAAGAATATATTCTTGAATATACAAAACCGGGATATGTTACCAAACGAATATATGTTTCCACCAAAGAAGTTACTCAAGATGAAATAAAATTTGGAATGTTTCCATTGGTTATTGACATTCAATTGTTCGAGGACTTCCCCGGGTTAAATACGGATATCCTGAAAAAACCAATTTCTAAATTTACTTTTAGCGACTACGAAGGCGACTTTGTTGATGATGAACCCTATTACCTTACTATGAAAGTTGAGGTTGATAAAGTGAACAATCAACTGCAACAACTTAAAAAGCAGGCTTATGACAAAGAAGTGGCATCTGCCGACAATTTATTTAGTCATCAGAAATTAGAAGATGCCTGGATTGATTATGAAAAGGCATTGAAAACACTTCCTTTAGAAAAATACCCGGTAAATCAGATTACAGAAATTAAACGCCTGATTAATGAAAAGATGACTCTTGATGAGGCTTATCAGCGTACCATTGAACGGGCTGATAAACATTATGGTAAAAAAAATATAAAAACGCTTTGGGGTTCTACAGCAAATCTTTACTATACAAACCAAAAGAAAAATATCCGCAGGACAAAATTGATGAGATAGAAAAGCTCCTTGTACAAAACAAAGAATTAAAAGAACAGTATGAAAGTACAGATGAAAGTGATAACCTGTTTGCCATAAAAAATGAAAAGAACAATATCAAAGATACCAATAATACTGTAGTTGCAGTAACTAAAACAGATAACAAAAATATCAAACCTGAAAAACCCGATAACAAAAACATCAAACCAGTTAAATTCAATGATGCTGTAATTATTTCAGATATAAACAAGTCTAAAACTATACCCGGCAATATGTTGCCCGATTCATTAACGAATACTGTTAATGGAAAAAATATTGATGAGTTGAACATACAGGTAAAAAACCTGATTAAATCGGCTAACAAAGAAGAACTTGCAAAAACATATTATACTCTTGCTTCGCAATATTACAATTCGGGGGAATATGATAAATCTCTTGATAATTATGAACTCGCATACAAAACAAATGATAACCTGGGTTTGAAAAAAGTCAATGCCGGTTTGGCTGATGAAATGGGTACGGTTTACGAAAATCTTTTCCGATACACCAAAGCGGAAGAATTATATAATAAATCACTCTTGTTTTACAATGAATCCGGCGATAATAAAAATGCAGCAATCTTATTACAGAAGTTAGGTGATGTAAATTATGCCTCCGGAAATTATATCAAAGCTATTGATTATTATAAGAAATCATTAAATGAAGAAAAACAACTTGGCATCACCGCATATGTTTCAGATAAATATAACAGCATAGGTGTCGCCTATTACCAGATGGGTAATTATAATGAGGCTATTAAGAACTTTCAGCAATCTATCAAAATAGCTAAAGAAATAGGTAATAATAAGGAATGTGCAATGACGCTCAACAATATTGGCAACATTAACTACGAATACAATAAGTATGATAATGCCATAGACTACTACACACAATCTGTTACACTTAAAAAGCAGATTGATTATAAAAAAGGTATTGCCGTTTCGTTGCATAATCTCGGTAATGTATATAAGAAACTTAGCCAGTATGAAAAATCACTCGGGTATTACCGGCAAAGTAATGAAATGGCTATTGAGACTGCCGATAAGGAATTAATTTCTGAAAATTATCTTTCCTTTTCAGAAGTGTATTCCAATCTTAAAAATTGCAGTAAATCTATGGATTATTATAAACTGTATGCTACAAACAAGCACCTGATAACCCGTGATGCATCGCATGAACAGTTCGTAGAAACTTCATGGACGGGCAATGAATCGGTTGAAACTAATAAGGAACTAATCTTTCTTAAAACTGAAATGCGGCGACAGCAAATATTTGCTAAATACGAATCCGAAAAAAATACTAAAGAAATTACATTGCTGAACCAGGAAAATAAAATCCATCGTATGGAACTGCTAAAAAAAGAGCAAAAAGTAAGAAACCAGCGAATTGTAATAATATCTTCACTGATAAGTCTTATTATTGTAATTTTCTTTGCAAGTATGTTCTATCGTCAATATCGTGAAAAAAACAGGCTAATATCAGGCTTGCAGAACAGAATGAAGAAATAAACACACAAAATGAAGAAATAATGACACAGCGCGATGAAATTTCTA
>PCSS01000063.1 GCA_002771395.1 Bacteroidetes bacterium CG23_combo_of_CG06-09_8_20_14_all_32_9
TTTTCCTAATGTTAAACTGATTGGAACCGGCGGCACTATTGCTTCACGCCTTGATTATCGCACAGGTGCCGTAATTCCAGCTTTTTCGCCCGGTGAATTATATGGAGCTGTGCCGGAATTAGCCGGTATTTGCAATCTTACTACTGAAAAGCTTTTTGCCGTTTTCAGTGAAAATATGGGTCCCGAACAATATAAAAAATTAGCAATAGCAATAGGAAAAGAAATTGAAAACGGAATTGACGGAATTATTATCGGACACGGAACCGATACACTTAGCCATACCGCTGCATCACTTACGTTTATGGTTCAAAATTCTCCTGTTCCCATTGTGCTTGTGGGTTCGCAACGTTCAAGCGACCGTCCCTCATCGGATGCCGCCTTAAATCTTATACATGCCACAATAGCAGCCGGGCATGGAGATATTGCCGAAGTTATGGTTTGCATGTTTGGTCCAACTTCCGACGAGTACGGATTTTTGCATCGCGGAACAAGAGTAAGGAAAATGCACTCATCGTATCGTTCTGCTTTCCGTACTCTTAGCGACACACCCCTTGCAACAGTATCACGAAAAGACGGTGTAAAACCAATTAAAAAAGAATACAATCATCGCCGTAAAGACCGAAACGTTATAATAAAACCTTATTTTGAAGAAAAGGTAACTATTGTTTATTATTACCCAAACATGCATCCAGATATTATTGATTCATTGGTTGATAATGGTTATCGCGGAATTATTATCTCCGGAACCGGTTTAGGACATATAAATAAACCGTTGTACCCTGCAATTGAACGTGCTGTTAAAAAAGGCGTTCACATATTTATGACTGTACAAACGATGTACGGTTTTTGTCACATGTATGTATATGATACGGGTCGCGACCTGATGGCAAAAGGAATTATTCCTGCCGAAAATTTTTTGCCCGAAACAGCATACATTAAATTAGGTTGGGTGCTTGGACAAACCAACGACCCTGCCGAAGTAAAACGCCTTATGTTAACACCAATAAACGACGAAACTACACGCCGTGAGCCTTATGACGGATATCTTGTTTACCAGGGCGGCGTTCCAGAGGTTGAAGAGTTTTTAAAAACATTTCATAAATAATTATATTTGTGAATTTTACAGAAAAACTTCGTACTGAACTGCAAAAACCCCTGCCCGGCATTGAAACTCAACTCGAAATGGCTTCGGGAAACCGTCTGTTTTATAAAGAATTTCAGAATACCGGGCCACCTCAAAACGGAAGTGTTTTAATTGTTCTTTATCCTTTTAAATCAAAGTGGAATACTGTTTTTATTAAAAGAACAAATGATAATGGTCCCCACAGCGGACAAATGGCTTTTCCCGGCGGAATGTACGAAAAAAACGATGAAACACTTTATGCCACTGCCTTACGTGAGGCGAATGAAGAAATAGGAATTAATAAAAATCAGGTTAATTTTGTTGGAAAACTTACACCTTTGCATATTCCGGTAAGTAATATTCTGGTTCATCCGTTTATTGTTACATTGCCCGAAAAACCAATTCTAACACCAAATAAAAAAGAAGTTGATGATATTTTAGAAACTCCTATTGATATTTTTTTTGATACAAAAAACCATTTGCCATTTACTTTTAAATATAAAGAAAAAACCTTTATTTCATCATGTTTTTTGATTGAAAATTATAAAATCTGGGGTGCTA
This sequence comes from Bacteroidetes bacterium CG23_combo_of_CG06-09_8_20_14_all_32_9, assembly GCA_002771395.1. Classification (GTDB taxonomy): domain Bacteria; phylum Bacteroidota; class Bacteroidia; order Bacteroidales; family GWA2-32-17; genus GWA2-32-17. The sequence goes on from PCSS01000063.1 coordinate 1,685, forward strand.
CTGCCATGATTTGGAATGAGTTTTTAAGTATCTGCAAAAGACTATGAACAGTTGAACAATGAAACAATAAGCAATAAGCAATAGGCAATAGGCAATAGGCAATAAGCAATAGGCAATAAGCAATAGGCAATAAGCAATAAGCAATAAGCAATAAGCAAGGAAACAATAAGCAATGAACAATAAAAATTGGGTATTAACAACTTTTTAATTAATAAACCAATTAATGCCTAAAAAACATAAAACGCGACAAATTATAGAAAACATTGAAATTATTGACGTTGCTGCCGAAGGCAAAGCTATTGCACATGTAAATAATAAAGTTTTATTTGTTCCTTTTGTTGTGCCGGGCGATATTGTTGATGTTATTGTTATAAAAAAAAATAAAAATTATTTTGAAGGCAAAGTTGTTAAAATAGTTAAGCCCTCTGAGCTGAGAATTGATCCTTTTTGTTCGCATTTTGGATTATGTGGTGGCTGCAAATGGCAAAATCTGCCTTATGAAAAACAATTATTCTATAAACAAAAACAAGTTACCGACCAGTTTGAGCGAATAGGGAAAATTAAAATTGAAAAAGTTCTTCCAATCATTTCATCTCAAAACATAACAAATTACCGGAACAAATTAGAATTTACATTTTCAAATAAAAGGTGGCTTTTTGATGGCGAATCGGAACTACCAAACCCAACCGATTACTGGGGTGCAGGTTTTCATATTCCGGGCAGATTTGATAAGGTTTTTCAAGTTGAAAAATGTTATTTACAAGCCGAACCTTCTAACGAAATTCGTAAAGATGTTTATGAATTTTGCATACAAAATCAAATTCCCTTTTTTGACTTAAAATTACATACAGGATACATACGTAACTTAATAATCAGAAACACAATAGATGGGCAAGTAATGGTTATTATTTGCCTTTTTAACGAAAACAGCCAATGGCAGGAAAAACTTTTATCGCATATCTCTGAAAAATTCCCAAATCTTAAATCAATCTATTATGCTATAAATCCGAAATTAAATGATAGTTTGGACGGAATTACACCTGTTTTATATAAAGGCGAAAGTTATCTTGTTGAAAAGTTAAACGGATTAAAATTCAAAATTAGTCCGAAATCATTTTTTCAAACAAATTCCATACAAGCCGGTGTTTTGTATAATAAAGTCCTTGAATTTGCCGGATTAACAGGCACAGAAACTGTTTACGACCTGTATTCAGGTACAGGAACAATTGGATTGTTTCTTGCAAAAAATGCTAAAAAAGTTGCAGGAATTGAGTTTATTAAAGATGCCGTACTTGATGCCTGCAAAAACGCCGAACTAAATGGAATTAAAAATGCCATCTTTTTTGCCGGCGATATCAAAAATATTTTAAATGATGCATTTATTTTACAAAATGGTAAGCCCGATGTTGTTATTATAGACCCACCCCGAAGCGGAATTTATAAAGATGTGATAAAAACAATTTTAAAAATAAAGCCGCAAAAAATAGTCTATGTAAGCTGTAATCCCGCAACACAGGCACGTGATATAGAATTACTAAATAAT
>PCSS01000060.1:0-2905 GCA_002771395.1 Bacteroidetes bacterium CG23_combo_of_CG06-09_8_20_14_all_32_9
CTATTGCCTATTGCCTATTGCCTATTGCTTATTGTTCAATATTCAATCTTAATCGCCTAAGGTACTTCAATAGTATTTAAAATCTCATTAATAATATCGGTAGTAGTAATGTTCTCGGCTTCGGCTTCGTAAGTAAGTCCAATGCGGTGGCGCAAAACATCGTGGCAAATGGCACGAATGTCTTCGGGAATAACATATCCGCGACGTTTAATAAACGCAAAAGCTTTGGCAGCCATTGCCAAATAAATACTTGCACGTGGAGAAGCGCCATAACTTATCATGTTTGTGAATTTTGCAAGATTATAATCCTGCGGGAACCGTGTTGAAAAAACAATATCAAGAATATAGTGTTCAATTTTTTCGTCCATATAAACATCTTTCACAACATCTCGGGCTTTTACAATATCTGTGGTTTTTAAAACAGGGCTTGCTACCGGAAATATTTTAGCAAGATTTTGACGTACAATAAGTTGTTCTTCTTCTTTTTTAGGATAAGTAATAATTACTTTCAGCATAAAACGGTCAAGTTGAGCCTCGGGAAGAGGATATGTACCTTCTTGTTCTATAGGATTTTGTGTAGCAAGAACCATAAACGGCTCATCAAGTTTATATGATTGGTTGCCAATGGTAACCTGCCTTTCCTGCATGGCCTCCAACAAAGCGCTCTGAACTTTTGCAGGTGAACGGTTAATTTCATCAGCAAGAATAAAATTACTGAAAATCGGTCCTTTTTTAACAATAAATGCTTCCTGTTTCTGACTGTAAATCATGGTTCCAATAAGGTCGGCAGGTAAAAGGTCGGGTGTAAACTGTATGCGGCTGAATTTTGCATCAATAGTATTGGCAAGCGTGCTAATTGCAAGCGTTTTAGCTAATCCGGGTACACCTTCAAGCAAAATATGACCATTAGATAATAAGGAAATCATAAGGCTTTCGATAAGATGTTTTTGCCCTACAATTACTTTATTTATTTCCATACTAATTATATCTACGAAAGCACTTTCGTGTTGAATTCTTTCGTTAAGTTCTTTAATATCAACTGTTACGTTCATAATTTTTGTGATTTTACAATATTTCTTTTTGGTTAAAAAATTTTTAGCAAAGATATATTAGTGATTAATTAATAAAATTATAATTTTGTTAAAATTTGTTAATATTTCTTTTATTGCTACACAGATACTTCATAGAATTATCTTTTGTAGGTACCAAGTATTCCGGCTGGCAACTTCAGCACAACGGAATTTCTGTTCAGCAAACATTGAATGAAAAACTAAGTTTAAAACTTGGTCGGAAGGTTGAAGTTACCGGAGCCGGAAGAACAGATGCAGGAGTTCATGCAGAATTTTTTGTTGTTCATTTTGATACAAATGTTGAAATTGAACAGGATTTTATAGCCGAAATGAACAATTTTTTACCTAATGATATTGTATTTCACTGTATTAGAAAAGTTAAGCCCGATGCACATGCAAGGTTTTCGGCAATCAGCAGAACTTATCAATATAGAATTTCAACAAAAAAGAATCCATTTCTTTATGAATTTTCACACTATTATTATGGTAAACTTGATTTAGAAAAAATGAACATTGCTGCTAAAATTTTGCTTAGTGTTTCTGATTTTACTAGTTTCAGTAAATTGCACGGAAACAATAAAACAAACATCTGCAAACTCACCAAATCTGAATGGAAAAAACAGGGCGATATGCTTATTTTTACAATTACCGCTGACCGATTTTTACGCAATATGGTTAGGGCAATTGTTGGAACTTTGCTTGATGTTGGCAAAGGAAAAATTTCAATAGAACAATTTAAAAATATTATTGATGGTAAAAATCGCAGTTTAGCGTCTTCATCTGTTATTGCTAAGGGATTGTTTTTAACGGGAATTGAATATGATAGCGAGATTTATGAGGAATAACGGAATTACATAAAACACTAATGGTAAACGTTGATTTTCAAAAAACAGAGGTTATACAACAAATGAATTAAGGACACTTTTTTAATTCTGAACTTATGAAGACAAGGTATAAAGGTATCTGGTATAAGGATTTAGCCGTCATTGTAACTTTCCGAAAGTTTGCAAAGGCCATGGCTCCGTTAACTTTCGGAAAGTTCCCTATACCTCTATACCTTATAAATTAAAAATGCTGATATTATGGACAGACTCTAACTAAACACTTCCGTTAAAACCTCAAGCGATTTTATGTTCATATTGTTACCTGTGTGCAGGGTGTAATAATTAAGCAAAGCCTCAATAAATTTTCGTCGCTGATTAACGGTTAAATTTATTTTCCACCATTCTTCATTTTTCACATTCATAAATCTGAAAAGTATTTCGGAAAGTTCCTTATTAAGAATTTGAGAGCCTGAAGGAGCATTCACGAATTGAGCATTTAACAAATCAAAATATTGTGCAGATGAACTGAAATTATTTACCGGATAAAAGCCAAGAAAATGCGATAACCCAAGAAGAAAAAATAAATGAAAATTAGCAGGCGAATTTGTTTCTTTATTAAGCCTGTTAATCATATCTTCAAGAAAATTATATAATTGCTTATCAGTATTTTGATAGCGTATAGTTTTGTTCAGAACTTCAGCAAGAAACATGGCAATAGCAATTCTATCGGGTTTTTCACGAAGCAGAATTAATGAATTTTTAAGATTTACTTCTTTTATGGGATGAATTTCCTTTTTAGGATTGTAAAAAATTTCAGCATTTAATATATAAAACGGATGAAAAAACGATGGCGCAAAACCCGAACGTTTACTTCGCAAACCTTTTGCAATACAAGAAATACGGCCATGTTCACGCGTAAAAAGCTGAATAATAAAAGAATTATCAGAATATTTAATAGTTCTTAAAACAATGCCCTCAACTTTTTCTATCATAAATTTTTTATATTAAAAT
>PCSS01000060.1:2915-3057 GCA_002771395.1 Bacteroidetes bacterium CG23_combo_of_CG06-09_8_20_14_all_32_9
ATGTACTAACTTTGTGTTTGTCTGTAATATCAATCTTTTTCATTTTAAGGAATATGGTATAAGGAAATAGGGAATAAAGCGAACCCCTTATAACCTAATGGCACTAATATTAGAAAAACGAATAACGAACAATAGAACAACG
>PCSS01000330.1:0-2875 GCA_002771395.1 Bacteroidetes bacterium CG23_combo_of_CG06-09_8_20_14_all_32_9
AGTAATGAAATGAAGTTTTTTGAGAAGCACGAATTGGTTGAAGCCGATAACTGGTGGCATTGCAATAATTATTATAACATTCCTGTTGAAGATTTTATGAATTTGATTAAATCATCGTTAAAAAATGATTATACTGTTTGTATTTGCGGTGATATTTCCGAACCCGGCTTCGATAACCAAACGCAGGTGGCTATTATTCCCTCGTTTGATATTCCTGCATCGTTAATTGATGATGATACCCGCCAGATGAGGCTGAGCAATGGGTCAACTACCGACGACCATTGCGTTCATATTGTAGGTTATTTCGAAAAAAACGGTGAATGCTGGTTTTTAATAAAAGACAGTAATGGCGGAGCTTATGATGGCGCCTGCAAAGGATATCGTTTCTTTCGCCAGGATTTTGTGAAACTTAAAATGATGAATATTATGATTTACAAATATGCCGCCAAATCAATTCTTGATAAAATAATAAAGTAAAAAAATGAAAGATATTTTTCCTGATAAAATATTTGTCAGATACCACTATACTGATTTTGAGAAATTACTTTTTGCATTAGGGTATATTAATAAATTAAAGAATTTACTGGATAAAGCCGAACAGGAAATTTCAAGACTAAATAATAAACTTAAAAAACAACAGGAGGAAATTAAAAAAAAACAAGAATCTAATTTTAAAGAAAAAGAAAAATTAATTTTAAAAATTAACGCATTAAAAGAACTCGCTCTTGAAGAACAAATAAATATCCATTATACTAAAGAAATTATACAACTGCGGGGTATTATTAAATATCTGCAGGAAAAAAATAACAAACTTGCAACAGAAATTGAAAGGATTAATGGTTTAAACAATAAACAATAATTATTTTGAACCGTAAAGATTTATTGAAACGTTTTTTACCCGGCTTTTTACCTCTTTTTGTTTTTATTGCTGCTGATGAAATTTGGGGAACTAAAGTCGGATTAATTGTAGCTGTTGTTTTTGGAGTCGGGCAATTAATTTTTACACTTATTAAAGAAAAACGCCTTGACCGTTTTACATTGCTCGATACTTTGCTTATAGTGTTATTGGGTGGCATTTCACTTGCTTTTGATAACGATATTTTTTTTAAACTAAAACCCGGTTTCATCGGTGCAATACTTTGTATAATCCTTGCCATTTCTGTATTTACGCCTGCCAATATAATGTTTGCTATGTCCAAACGCTATATGGGTGATGTTAAGTTTAATAAAGCTCAGGAAAAGCAGATGAAACAGAGTTTGCTTTTGATGTTTGTAATATTTTCACTTCATACGGCACTGGTAATTTATTCGGCTTTTTACATGAGTAAAGAGGCGTGGGCATTTATAAGCGGAGGATTATTTTATATTTTGTTCGGAGTTTATGCAGTTATAGAATTTGTACGTGCAAAATTGAAAAAGAAAAAAATGCTTTCCGAAGAATGGGTCCCTTTAGTTGATAAACAAGGAAAAATAATAGGTCAGGCACCACGATCTGCTGTTCATAAAGATAAAAGTTTGCTGCATCCGGTAGTGCATTTGCACGTTATTAATAAAAACGGAAAAATACTTTTACAAAAAAGACCTGTAAATAAATTTATCCAACCCGGAAAATGGGATACACCTGTTGGTGGACATGTTTCTGTAAACGAAACTATTGAACAGGCACTAAGAAGGGAAGTACAGGAAGAAATAGGAATTGTATTAACAAATGCAAATCCTTTTGCTCAATACATCTGGACATCTGATGTTGAATCGGAACTTGTGTTTTCATATATTACCTTTTACGATAAACCATTATTTCCGAATAAAAATGAGTTGGATGAAAGCAAATTTTGGACATTAACAGAAATTAGTCAAAACCTTGGAAGAGGAATTTTTACTCCTAACTTTGAACATGAATTTAAAATGTTGCAGGAAAAAATATTTAAACCTCAACCTAATATCAAGTCAAAAGGTAAAAGTAAAGTGCAAAACAAAAAATGGATAATGAACAAAAAATAACGTAATTATTCAGTTTTGTAACAATGAAACAGTTTAACAATGAGCAATGAAACAATAAACCAGAAATAAATAGAAATAAATTGTAAAACCATAAAATAGTAAATAACTTATTAAAAGCTCACTCCCCTCTCCAATTGGAGAGGGGTTGGGGGTGAGGTAACAATGAAACAATGAAGTAATGTAACATCGTAAATCAATATATGATACTAATAGCGGACTCCGGCTCAACAAAAACAGAATGGGCGCTTGTTTCAAAAAACCATACAGAAATATTTGAAACAACAGGCATGAACCCATATTTTTTAACCCAACCGGAACTTGAAAAAATTCTTGAGCATGTTAATAAAAAATTAAAAGGCGATACTGTAAGCAAAGTTGTTTTCTTCGGGGCTGGATGTAATTCTTCTGAGAAAATGGGTTTAATGAAAATGCTTTTAAAAAAGTCATTTTTGAATTGTGAAATAGAAGTTAATTCCGATTTAGTTGGAGCAGCCAAAGCTCTTTTCGGAAAAAATAAAGGAATTGCCGTTATTCTTGGAACAGGTGCAAATTCAGGTTATTTTAATGGAAAAGAAATTAGTTTTAAAACCGAATCTTTAGGCTATATTCTTGGTGACGAAGGCAGCGGTGCATATTTAGGAAAACAATTTATAACAAAGTTACTTTATAATGAACTTCCCAAAGAAATAGAAAATGATTTTACAAAAGAATATAAAATCAGGAAACCTGAAATTCTTGAAAATATTTATCAAAAACCAAACGCAAACAGATATTTGGCTTCATTTGCAGTTTTTATAAAAAAGCATATTGGAAATTCAGAAGTAAAAAAGATTGTTAAAGATGCTTTTAATGTGCACATTGTTAATCATTTACT
>PCSS01000330.1:2935-3222 GCA_002771395.1 Bacteroidetes bacterium CG23_combo_of_CG06-09_8_20_14_all_32_9
TAGCCATATTCTTAAAAATTGCTGTATAATTCACAGAATTAAAATTCAATTAATTATTGCAAAGCCGATTGAAAAATTAGCGGAATTTTATAAAACCCAATAAAAATTACCTGTCTATACTACAATTGAGGATAACTTAACGGGACTTCTAAAAATTGCTTTTTCTTTGTTATGCTCATTTTTCCTGCCTCCTGTTGGTGCCTGAAATAGGCTGACCGTTTTAAGAGTAAAAATGAGAGAACAATTATTAATTTTAACTTAAAAAAAATGGCAACACTAGAAAAATT
>PCSS01000316.1:0-3183 GCA_002771395.1 Bacteroidetes bacterium CG23_combo_of_CG06-09_8_20_14_all_32_9
ACGTCGTGAGACAGTTCGGTCCCTATCTGTGGTGGGCGTTAGAAATTTGAGAAGACCTGACTTTAGTACGAGAGGACCGAGTCGGACAGACCTCTGGTGTATCTGTTGTGGTGCCAACTGCATCGCAGAGTAGCTACGTCTGGACGGGATAAGCGCTGAAAGCATATAAGCGCGAAGCCTACTTCAAGATGAGATTTCCTTAAAGGGTCGTCGCAGACTACGACGTTGATAGGCTGCAGGTGTAAAGACAGTAATGTCAAAGCCGAGCAGTACTAATTGCCCGAAACTTTACTTTCAGAATAAGCATTTAAAAGTTTTCTTCCTTACGTCATTTGGTATTGAAGGTCTTAAGGTGACTATAGCGATGGGGTTCCACCTCTTCCCATACCGAACAGAGAAGTTAAGCCTATCAGCGCCAATGGTACTGCAGTCGCGGGAGAGTAGGTCGTTGCCGACTTTCATTTAAAGCCTGGGGTTTCCCCGGGCTTTTTTATTTTAGAAAATTCACAAAAAGAAATCTCCAACTACCCTCAAAGCATGTTATACCATACCTTAATTTTATTCTATACTTTGAATGGTGTTCACCACGCTGGATAATCTGTTGAATAACGATAGATGAACTTATAAAATATATCCTACGTGGTAAATTCTTACATCCGGGATTCAGGTATAAGGAAATAAGGTATAATATGCACCACCTTATACCTTTATACCATACACCACTATACCTTTATTGTAATCATAAAATGTAACAATTTATCCCGTTTATAGTATAACTTTGCTTTATACTTTATTCTGATGAAGAAATCAATTTTTCATACACTTTCTCCTTTAGCAAATTGTTTTACCGCTTCTTTTTACCAAAATTTATCCGGTAAAAAGTTGATTTTTCCATTTTATCATTCCGTTGTGTTTGACACGTTTTTGCATATAAATACACTTTATGTTACTCGTACTCCCAAAGAGTTTAAAGCCGATATGGAATTTCTTTTGAAACATTTTAATACTATTCAACCGCAAAAGGCATTTCAGTTTCATAAAGAAAAAAAACAACCGCAAAAACCTTCGTTTTTGCTTTCGTTTGATGACGGACTTTCGGGTTTTTATTACCACGAAGCCCCATTGCTTTTAGAAAAAGGTATTCCTGCTGTTGTTTTCTTAAACACAGCTTTTATTGATAATAAAGATTTGTTTTACAGATATAAGGCGAGTTTATTAATCAATCATTTGATAGAAAATCCTGAACCGATTAAAATAATTTCAGTATTTTTTTCCGATAACGGAATTGTAAAAGCTAATGTGTTTGAAGCAATACTTTCGGTTAATTATCAAAAGAGTAATTTACTTGATAAAGCAGCGAAAATTTGCTGTTTTAGTTTCACCGATTTTTTAAATACTTATAAACCTTATCTCACAACAGAGCAAATTACAGAATTATCGGAAAAAGGATTTTTGCTTGGTGCACACAGCATTAACCATCCAAAATACTCCGAAATTAATTTTGACGAGCAAATAAAGCAAACCCGGGTTTCAGTTGAAACAGTTAAAAACAAATTTAATCAGCCTCTTTCGCTTTTTGCATTTCCGTTTACCGATGATTGTGTTTCGTCAAAATTATTTACTCGTTTTTTTGATGAAAAAAATCCGATTGTAGATTTTTCATTTGGTAGTGCAGGGATAAAAAATGAAGAATTTAACAGGCATATTCAACGTATTCCTATGGAAGGTATTTCTGCAAGTGGTAATAAAATAATTAAAACCGAATATCTTTACTATCTGTTAAAATCAATTGTGCAAAAAAACACTATTTATCGTTCATGAAGATTGTTACATTAAACAAAAATCAACTTTCAGAATTTATTAATTCCGATGAATATAGTGCTATGCCTCATATTCCAATTTCTTATCACCGTGCCGTTTCGCATATAAATAATCCGCGTGCTGACGAAAACGATATTTTACTTATTCTGATTTATCTTGAGTTTGGCCTGGCAGGTTATTTGGGCATAGTTCCCGATTTAATTTTTAATAACCAAATCCCCGAAAAAATAGGCTGGATGAGTAGTATTTGGGTTCATTCAAAAGCTCGTAATCAAGGCATTGCTAAAAAACTTACCCAAACAGCTATTGATTTATGGAACAACCGCATTTTTGCCACTGAATTTACTCCGTTTGCTTACGCATTGTACCGTAAAATGGGGAAATTCAGCATTCTTACACAAAAAGAAGGATTACGTATTTACAGGCGTTCGTGTACGAGTTCTGTTATTCCCGCAAGATTCCCCAAAGCTGATTTTATAAAACCGTTATTGTTTGTTTCCGATTTTGTTTTAAACGGTTTTCACGATTTGGTACTAAATAAAAAAAATAAAATATTTGCAGATAGTATTACAGTTGAACAACTTACAATGCCCGATAATAATGTAATTTCTTTTATCGCTTCATTTCAGAAAGAAGAATTAACAAGGAGAAAAGATGCCGAAATTAACTGGATTTTAAATTTTACGTGGATAAAAGAAACTGCAAAGCCTTCTGATGAAAGTAGAAAATACTATTTTACATCGGAAGTTAAACTGTTTAAAATGATTTGTTTAAAAATATCTCAACACAATTCAGTTGTAGGTTTTATGATGCTGACTGTTCGCAACAAACATTTAAAAACCCCATATCTTTATATAAAAAATGGTTTTGAATTTATTGCATGCCAGGTAATTAATAATTTGATGAGAGAATATAAAATTGATATTTTAACTTCATATAATCCGGTTATTACAAAAAATATTTCTTCGGAAAATATTCATTATCTTTATTCAAAAAAAATTAACCGTATTTACTTAAAAACATTTGAAATAAAAAATAAAGATTTTTTTCTTCAGGATGGTGATGGCGATTGTGTTTTTGTTTAAAACATTGTAACTACTCAGGTATTAATCGTACTTGTTTTTTTATCCGTCATTCCCGCGCAGGCGGAAATCCCCTGTTTATTCGTCGTTCCCGTCTTTGGGAGATTCCCGCCTACGCGGTAATGGCACTAATATTAGAAAAATGAATAACGAACAATAGAACAACGAATTTCGAATTTCGTAGTTCACCCCGTTGGATAATCGCATTGACTGGATTCGTATAGTACAAAAACAATATCCTACGGGGTAAATCAACTATTTCGACATTCATCATTACTTG
>PCSS01000316.1:3227-3524 GCA_002771395.1 Bacteroidetes bacterium CG23_combo_of_CG06-09_8_20_14_all_32_9
GTTCGTTATTTATTAAATTTATCCTTAAATTAGTGACATTAGCCTACGCGGGAATGACGAGAAACCGTGATACTGATACCTGTGTAGTTACCAAAAATGTTTTGTAATATTGCCGGGTGAGTAGTTACAAATATTTTTCTTGTTTTTGTATATTCAAACGATTTAAAAATTTTAATATGAAAAGAGATTTTTTTAAATTCATATTTTGCATTGAAACCAAACTTCAAAAGTTTTGGAAACTTTTGAAGTTTACAAACATGCTAACTTTTCTCACCGTGAAATCAATAAGATTTATAC
>PCSS01000308.1:0-1073 GCA_002771395.1 Bacteroidetes bacterium CG23_combo_of_CG06-09_8_20_14_all_32_9
ATTATCCAACGGGATGAATAAAAAATTCGTAATTCGATGGGATAATAAATATGACAAAGCATAAATTGAGTAAACGTTCAATTTAATATTTGACATAGACTTAGCAGATACTTATATTTTGTAACTGCTTACCAGAAAAGAATAACGAACAAGAATTACTCATAATATGTAAGGTTGAATAGTAACTAAAGAAAAACACTGATGTTCCATTTCAAATACTACATAATAATTATTATTTTTTGTGTGTCTTTTTTGGATTTGTTAAAAGCACAAAAACCTGAATTAATACAGGTTAAAGGAATGGTTGTAAATTTACAGTTCGAGCCTGTTTCGTTTGCACATATTATTATAAAAAATAAAAATTTGGGAACAATCAGCAATGAAAACGGGAAATTCAATTTTTTTACCGAAAAAGGAAATACAATTCAATTTTCCTGTGTGGGATATAAAAGAGCTTCTTATTTAATTCCTGTAATCACTAATTATAAAATTTATCATATTCTTGCAGTTATGCACCCCGACACAATTCTGTTGCCCGAAGTTATTATTTTTCCGTGGGAAAATTACAAAGAATTTGTACAGGTATTTTTAAAAACAAAAGTTCCGGATGATGACATAGCAAGAGCAGAAAAAAATTTAGAATTAATGCATCTGCAAATGTTAATTAATGATGATGAAATTCCTTCTGCACCGGGTGCGGCTTATAATTTAACAATGCAACAACGCAATAATCAATTATACTGGAAAGGACAAACTCAACCAATGCAGATTTTTAATGTATTTGCATGGCAGCAATTCTTCGATTATCTAAAAAATGGGAAATTTAAACGTAAATAAAAAAGTAAAAGTAATACTTTGCACAAGGTAAATGGGTATAAGGGAAATAAGGTATAAGGAAACAGGGAAATTTCACCGTCATATACATATACCTATTTTGTATTCATAAAATACAGGGTTTTATATGCCTGTGTGTACACGCACGCATACAGGTTCCGTTTTCAGTATAAGGGGACATGAAAAAAATAAATCCCATTTTGCAAGTCAGGTATGAAGGTATAGGGTATAAAGGTATA
>PCSS01000308.1:1110-1721 GCA_002771395.1 Bacteroidetes bacterium CG23_combo_of_CG06-09_8_20_14_all_32_9
TACAGCCATATTTCCCTATACCTCTATTCCTCTTTATTTTTATTGGAATTAATTATTTCAAATCCCCTAACTTAGAATACCGGAATATTTTTATTTCCTCTTATTGAGTCGTTTTTATAAACTGGTAAATGTTTTATCATACCTTTTTCGTAAATACCTTTCATATAAATTTCTCCAGATTCATCCCAAAGTGTCGCTTCGCCATCATAATTTCCTAAATAATAATTAATTTCACTTTTTTTTATTTCCATTCTCATACCATGATGTGCATTTTCCGTTTTCTTTACCGTCATAATAATTTTCTTCGCTCATTTTTTGTCCATTCCTATACCACGTAACCCATAGTCCTTGCTCACTGCCATTTTTAATTATTCCCTCTTTTTTTTTCCTGCCGTTTTCGTACCAAACTACCCATAACCCGTCTTCGTAACCATTTATATAATTTCCTGAGTTCTGAATTTGTCCATTTTCATACCATGTTTGAAATTTCCCATCTTGTTTGCCTTCGTTATATTTTTCTTTTTTTTCGGGCTTTCCATTTTCGTACCAGGTAATCCATGTTCCATGTTCAAGACCTTTTTTATATTTCCCCTCGGTTCTTTTTTTTCCAT
>PCSS01000308.1:1747-13714 GCA_002771395.1 Bacteroidetes bacterium CG23_combo_of_CG06-09_8_20_14_all_32_9
CTCCTATTTTTGCTCCATTTTTAAATGTCTCTTCAAGTATAATGTTTCCATTATTATCAAAAATTTTTTCGGTTCCCTCTTTTTTCCCTTCGTTATAGTGAGTTTCAAAAACTTTTTTACCTTCTTCATTAAATACAGAATAAACACCATGAAGTTTTCCTTTTTTATAAAAATAACTTTTTTTGACTCCCGAAAAATTTTCTTCGCACTGTCCTGTATAAGGAATTGAATCATCAGCTAAATACATAATTCCTTTTTTATCTGATAATTCAGTACAATCACACGAATTTGAACAGGAATAAAAAATTGAAAAGATAACAGGAAATGTTATTACCGGTAAATAAAGTAAGTTTTTAATATTAATCTTCATCGGTATAATAAATAAATTTGGTTTTATTCTAAGAGATGGTTGTTAAATAAAATTTTCAGCATAATTGGTTGAGGTATAGTTAATTTATGTTTTCCACTTCCTTTTTACTGGACAATGGAATAATTCTATTATTTGCTCTATCTTTGTAATGCTTGATATTATGTCAGGCACAATAATATGAAAAAATTATCTAACAATCAAAATTTAGAATAAAGCCATTAATTTTAATTTAGATGTTTCAGGTTTCAAAATGAAATCTGATTCCGCAACATTCTCTTTCACATTTGTTTTGAATTATCGGTAATGATTATTTATATCAATAATTTCAATTGTTTCTTTATCGTGAAAAATAAACAATGCTCTGTATTTTCTGTCTATTCTGAAACTCTATATTTTCATCTCTCTGGGTTCGAGCAATTCGGTGTTTAAACCGGGATAAAACGGATTTATTTTGATGAGATATTTCTCAATATCACTATTGTAAAGGAAATATTTCCATTTACTTTTTAAAATAGGAAGAGCGTTTCAGACCTTTTTTCAAACTACTGATGAATGCTTTACTATACTTTCCGGTTTCATAGAATGCTGTTGTAATCTCATTTATGTTTTTGGTTGGAGGAGGCGAAAATAAATCATCAGTTAAAATCTGACGCAGATAGTCAATTTTCATTCTTGACGCTAATAGTGTATCATATTCTTTTCTTGTTATCGTTATTGTTTGCATGACTTTAAGGTTAATTTAACTTATGCAAAGATAATATTAATTTTGTTCCCAAAACTGTTATTTGTCATTTATTTTTGGAAGACTATTTTTTTGTTTGCATTCATAGTTGTGTTTTAATTTTTTTAACATCCGTTTGAAACTAGAAGTTTCAGGTTTCAATTCACTACGAATTACTGTCTTTACGAATTACGAATTGTACGAATATACGAATAGAAGCATGTTTCAGGTTTTACATTTAGAATAGAGCCATAAATTTTAAAACATTTTTTTTATTATTTGTACGAATTACAAACTTGAAAGTTTTATTAAAAATTGCTCTATTTTTTCCTTTACACGCGAAGGATTTGATAAATAATTATTTATAATTATTGCAAAAGCTAATTCTTTAGATGATTTTGTTTTTAAGTAGCCCGCATAACTTCTAACACCAGTCATATACCCACTTTTAGCACGTAAATTATTTTCTGCTATGCTACTTGAAAACATTCCTGCAAGACTTCCACTTTTTGATGCAACCGGTAATGAATTATAAAATACATCGAAATTTTTGCTTTCTTTTTTCATATATTTTAATACATAAACCAATTGTTTTGCCGATACTGCATTAAACCGCGAAAGACCGCTTCCATCAAACATTAATAATTTTCCAGTTGTTTTTTCCCAAAAATTAATAATACAATCTATTCCGGCTGAGTTACTTCCTATGCCTTGATTTTTTAATCCTATTTGACGTAACAAATGTTCGGCATACAGATTTACACTTTTAATATTTGTGAAATAAATAATATCTTTTAATTGTGGTGATTCAATTGTATAAATACATTTACGATTTTGGGAACTATCACTGTAAAATTTTAGTCCCGGAATTGCTTTTACCGAATCACTGACTTCTATTCCATTTTCTTTTAATATTTGTTTTAATATAGTAGCGGCATAAAGTGGTGGATCAGAAATTGCTCCTTTTACTTCAAAGTTAGTTTTTTGTAATGGTAATTCCCCTGTAATAATTCTGTAATTATCAAATAAACCGCCATATATAACCGATTGGTCACCTGAAATGTTATTAGTTTTAACAAAGTTCTTAAACACCTGAAATGGTATTTTGGGTTCCTGGTTAGTAATAAATGTGCTATCGCCAGCTTCAGAACCGGTTTTAAAGTAAAGTTTATACTCATTATCTAAAATTGATAAAGCCCATGGTGATGCACCGTAATAATTTGCAACATCGGCTAAAATCCATGTTGAAGGTGCCGAATTATCAGAATAATATGTAGCATCGCCAACAATTGAACCATCTACTTTTTTAATTCCGGTTTTTTTTATTTCTTCAACAATTTTTAGAAAAACATCAGGATTATAATAATTAGAATTAAAGTTATGACTCATAAAACATGGATCGCCACCACCTTTAATATAAATATTTCCCTTTAAAATTCCATTCTGTTGAATAATTCCACTATATTCAATTTTAGTTTTAAATGTAAAATCAGGTTCAAAAATTTCAAGTGCAGCAGCAGTTGTAAATATTTTCATTGCTGATGCAGGCGAAAGAAGTAAATCGGGATTTATTTCAGCAATTTCTTCGCCTGAATTAACATCAATGGCATAAAAACCAATTGAAGAATTAGCTAAAACAGAATCTGAAATAAAATCCAAAATAATATCTTTAAAGTCTTGTTTTTGTTCATTTAATACACTTTGAGATTTTGATATATTACTTAAAAAAACAAAAACAATTAAAAAAATAAGCGTCTTACATTTCATATTTTTTTAACCACAAAGTTTTTACTTGCTTTGCAGCAAAGTTAAGGTATGAATTTTGAAAAGAAGAAATTTCTTTTAAGTATATTTTTTCCCGCATTATTTGTAGGAATGCTTTGGCTTATTAAAGTTTCTGAATTAGTGCTAAATGAAGATTTTTCTTCGTTTGGGCTTTATCCGCTAAAAATTAAAGGTATAATTGGAATTTTTACATCTCCCCTAATTCATGGAAATATAGATCACTTGTTGGCAAACACAATACCTCTTTTGGTTTTAGGAACTTCGCTTTTTTACTTTTATTCAAAAGTTTCTTATAAAGTTTTTATTTTAATTTACATAATAACAGGTATTTGGGTTTGGTTTAGCGGAAGACCTGCATATCATATTGGTGCAAGCGGAATTGTTTATGGATTAGCAGGTTTTGTTTTTACAAGTGGTATAATTCTTCGTAATTTCAGACTGCTTTCAATATCATTATTAGTTGTTTTCTTATATGGAAGCATGGTTTGGGGAATTTTTCCTATCGACCCAAAGATTTCATGGGAATCGCATTTTATGGGTTTAATTGCCGGGATTGTTTTAGCCATTTATTATAGAAATGAAAGCTCTTTTCCTGCAAATGACAGTTACGAAGAAAATGATGATGATAATAATGAAAATATTGATTGGCAAATTAAAAATAAAGAAAATAAAATTTCATATTTGAATAATTAAAAATTTATACCTAATTTTACGCATTATTAATTTTAAAAAATAACGATTATGAAACAGATTGTACTTTTAATTGCATTATCAGTTATGGGTATGCTTGTAAATGCCCAATACATTACAAATAACGGTTTTGAAAATTGGACCGCAAGCGACCCTGACGATTGGCATAGTCCTAACAGCCTTACTTCGCCCTTCGGAGTTACTACGGTTAGCAAAGAAACTGTTGATGTTTATTCGGGTTTAAATTCTGCAAAACTTGAAACTAAATCCGTTCTTGGAACTCCTATTCCTGGAATACTAACCAATGGAACAATTACAATTAATCCTCCTTATTTAATCGGAGGTACTCCATTTACACAAAAACCGGGAGTTTTTAAAGGTTATTATAAATACACACCTGCTACCGGCGATAATTGTTTTTTAGATGTTCTCCTTCTTAAATGGAACATTAATACAAATCAACAGGATACTATTGGTTATGCCCAATTTACTAACCTGGCAACAGTAAGCACCTGGACAATGTTTCAGGCAAATTTCACATATAATTCAATTGATAATCCTGATACAATGCAGATTGCACTTATTTCATCAAACCCAAATGCTGCTGTAACCGGTAGTATTCTTTTAGTTGATGAATTATCGCTTGAAGGTGGCACTCTTGGTTTAAACAAATATTATTTGCTAAAAAATATCAGTATTTTCCCTAACCCTGCAACTAATATTATTAACATTAAATTTAGTTCTGAAACAAAATATGAAACCGCAGTTTCTTTGTATAGCCTTGTTGGACAAAAAGTAAAAGCATTTACTTTACCAAAAGGGATTGAACTTAGCAGTTTAAATATTAACGATATAAGCAAAGGAATGTACTTTATTTTAATTCAATCGGGCAAAGAAAAAATTATTCAAAAAATATCAATAATTCAGTAGGGGACTTCTAAGAATACTCAAATCGTTATGCTGAATTTATTTCAGCATCTTACAATCGAAGGTCTGCCTTTAATATGAGATAACGGGTCAAGTCCGCTATAATGCACTTTATTAATTTTTAGAACCCATCTAAAGAATCCACTTTCTAAAAAGGTAAATTTGATTTTTTGCTCAGAGGACAATGATAAACAGCAATTGCGTGAATTTTATGATTTTGACTTACGTATCGTTTTTTTTTATGTTAGTCCTTATTATCTTATTTAAAGATTGTTATAACAGTAATACTATTTTTATAGTAAAATTTTTAATGCCAAGTTATCAGAACTGACTTAAACTATTTGGTTTCAATAAAATTACCAAGTTTTTCATACGAACCATCAACTTTCTGAAATAAATCATCATAAATAGCTTTAAAATAAGCCTTTGTTTCACTGTGCTTACAATTACGCGGGACATTATTTACTTTAGAAATCAAATCGCTTCTTTCTTTAACCATTTGATTTATAACTTCTATTATTTCTGCTTTTTTGTTGTCAGGATTACGGGATAAACAAAATAACTATTTAAAATTACTTCTTCAACCAAAAAGTCAATATCTTTTTTAATATTTCTAATACTTGCCATACATAAATTATTTGCACAAATATAATTTATTTTATTTATTTTACCAAATCGCTTTTATCTTTTGTAATTGTTACCGATATTTGTTGAATGAGAACGATATTACCACTTGCAATAATTATATTAGTTTATATTTTAACTGGGATAATTTTCCTATACGGCTTTAAAAAACAAATAATCAGTAAAAATAAATTTTGGAGAATGATTTTTGTATGGTCCGATTTGCTTATTTCGGCCACAATTATTTTAGTTTTATTAATCCTTTATTTTATAATTCGCTCATCTCCCAACTTTATATCTTTAACCAGAATTTTTTACGCAATTAGTTTCTTTTTACTTTTTTATATTCCAAAATTATTATTTGTAATATTATTTATATTTAACGAGTTAATAAAATTTCTAATTAATGCTGTGTTAATAAAAAATGTAAAATTCAGGATTTTAACATTCCTGGGATTTATTATTAGCATATTCACCTTTATTACAATAGTTTACGGTATTATAGCAGGTAAAAATGATTTCACAGTAAGAAATACCGAAATATATACTGATAAAATTCCAAAATCGTTTGATAAACTAAAAATTGTTCAAATTTCAGATATTCATATAGGAAGTTTTTACTATAATTCAGATAAATTAACTAAAATTGTAAAAATTATCAATAATTTAAATCCTGATATAGTTTTATTTACAGGCGACCTTGTAAATAATTTTGCAGAAGAAGCCGACGGGTTCGATTCAATATTTTTAAAGATAAAAGCGCCTCTTGGAAAATTTGCAGTTCTTGGTAATCACGATTATGGCGATTATACAGTTTGGCCAACCCCGGAAATAAAAAATATTAATCTTTCAAAAATTATATTTCATTATAAAGCGATGGGATTTAATTTATTGCAAAACCGTTCAGTAATAATTTCAAATGGAAAAGACAGTATAACCATTGCCGGTGTTGATAATTGGGGACTGCCTCCTTTCAGGCAATATGGCGACTTACAAAAAACCGTAGAAAATGTTTCATCCCGATCATTTACTATTATGTTAAGCCATGACCCATCATACTGGAACGAAGAAATTCAATATTCTAAAAAAGTTGATATAACATTTTCGGGACATACACACGGTGGACAAGTTGGTTTTGAGAAATTCGGGATAAAATGGAACCTTGTAAAGTACAGATACCCGCAATGTGCAGGTTTATATCAAAATAATCAGAATTATTTGTACGTTAATCGCGGGTTAGGATGTATCGGATTTATTGGCAGAATTGGAATACCTCCGGAAATTACTTTAATAATAATTCATAAAAAATGATATTATTAAACTCAATATTAAAAGACATTTGGTACTATACAAATTATTGGTTTCAAATTGTATTAATTATAATTGTGATATTTGTTATAATTTATTTAATTCTTCAAAACAGAAACCCAAACCAAACAATTTCATGGATTTTAGCTATACTTCTTATTCCTGTTGCAGGACTTATTCTTTTTTACTTTTTCGGTAAAAATTACCGTAAAAAAAGAATTTTTACAAAAAAAGAAATTACAGACTTCAGACAAACAGAGAAACTAATTGCCTGGCAATCGGAACATTTATTAGATGATTTGGATATTACAAACACAAACATCCTTTCTAAAGCAGGAATTATTAAACTACTGTTAAACAATAATAAAGCCCTGCTAACACATAATAACAAAGTGTACATATTAAATAATGGTAATGAAACTTTTCCTGCAATTTTTGAAGCATTAAAAAATGCAAAGCATCATATTCACCTTGAGTATTATATGATTGAAGAAGATTCAATTGGTAAACAACTGAAAAATATTTTAATTGAAAAAGCAAAACAAGGAGTAACAATCAGAATAATTTACGACGATGTTGGTTCATGGGGACTTAGCGATAATTACATTAAAGAACTGACTGATACAGGAATTGAGGCAAAAGCCTTTATACCTGTTAGATTTCATCATCTTGCACAAAGAATAAATTTTAGAAACCACAGAAAAATTATTATTGTTGACGGAAAAATTGGTTTTGTAGGCGGATTAAATTTTGCAGACCGCTACTTATGCGGGATTCAGGAAATAAGCTTCTGGCGTGATACACATCTTAAATTAGAAGGCAGTGTTGTTGGAAGTTTACAGGTCATTTTTCTTACCGATTGGCAATTTGTTTCAAATCAGCTGCTTAACGATAACAAATATTTTCCCAAAAATGAAACCTGCGGAAAATGTTTAATTCAAATTGCTACAAGCGGTCCCGATTCTGACTGGGATAGTATTATGCAAACCTATTTTTACGCAATTTCTACTGCACGAAAATATTTGTACATCTCTACACCGTATTTTATTCCTAATGAAAGCATTTTAACCGCCATAAAAACTGTATCATTAAGCGGAGTTGACGTACGGATTATTTTGCCCGGCCGCTCCGATTCAAAACTTACTTATTTCGGCTCAATGTCATATCTTAAGGAATTACTCGAAGCCGATGTCCTAATTTATTTGTATAATAAAGGTTTTACACATTCTAAAGTTTTAATTGTTGATGATGTTTTCAGCTCGGTTGGAACAGCTAATATGGATTTAAGAAGTTTCGACCAGAACTTTGAAGTAAATGCCCTGATTTACGACGAAAATATTGCTAAAAAACTGAAAGCATTTTACATGGAAGATATTTCTAATAGTAAACTTCTTAAACTTGAGGATTATGTAAACCGACCTTTGTCGAGACGTATTGCAGAAGGAATTGCACGTATTTTAAGCCCTATTTTATAGGTTGATGTTCGGGTCTTAATAAATCGTTTGCTGTTTTTACCGGGTTAAAAGTAATTAAAGGCACTTCAACAAAAATTGTATTCCAAAATGCCATTGCACCATTCCACAAACCGGGTAATTCCAACGCTTTTAAATCAAATCCATCCTTCGATTTTTTTGAAATAAAACCAGTATTCGGGTCAATAAAATTATTCAGTTCAAATTTTTTTCCACGAAAATCAATAACAGAGCAAACTAAATCAACAGGATTAAAATGCGTGGCTTTTTTAAATATATTTAACTGTATTTCATTAGCACTATCAATTTGAGAAGATTCTATAATTTGTAAAGAAACATTGCCCTTCGAATCTTCCACCCAGTATGGACCACCTCCGGGTTCCCCCATATTTTTAACCATTCCACAAACTCTGATCGGCCGGTTTAAAATTTTTTGCAGAAATTGCAAATCCTTTGTTTTATCATCAGTAATTGCAATAACATTAAAAAAGTAATTCTTATAAAACCGTGTTATTTCATTTATAAAGTTATCAGATTTTTCGCCTTGTTCAATCCTGTTAAGATAATTATGAATTTTATTTCTTACTTTAATTAAAAGCCCACCGATTGCTTTTTTATATCTTACTGTTTGGTCTTTATACCAATCGGGAACTACGTTATCTATATTTTTGATAAAGATTACTGAAGTATCAATTTCGTTAAGATTTTTAATAAGAGCACCGTGCCCGCCAGGTCGGAATAACAATTTTCTGTCGTTTGAACGAAAAGGCTTATTATCAGGCGTAACAGCAATTGTATTAGTTGAAGACTTTTGAACTGAATATGAAATTTGAAATTTTACATTAAATTTTTGTTGAAATTTATTTTGAACCTTTGTTACAAGTTTTTCAATTTCCGACAAATGTTCAGATGTAACGGTAAAATGAATATTCACATTTCGGTTTGCCGAAACCGAATACATTGCTCCCTCTGCCAAATGCTCCTCAAGCGAAGTACGAACCTCATTTTTGTAAGTATGAAAACTTAAAAGCGCCTTAGGAAGATTTCCATAATTCATACCTTTTTCAGTTAACAATGCCGAAATAATACTTATATAATTATCCTCATTAAATTCATTTTCAATATTTAAACCATATTCTTTTTTTAATACTTTTTTAAGTTCATTGTAAAAGGCAAATTGTGATAAGTTTTCAAAAAATTGCAAAACCGGTTTATATTTTTTATCATTTTCCAAATCAAGAAAGCCATTCCACTCATCCATTAATGAATACAAATCCTTAAACATTCTTGTTGCAGCACCCGAAGCAGGTACAAACTTTACGAGATTCTCATTTATGGAATATTTGTTATAATAATTTATTAAAGACTCTGTTTCTTTATCCGAAAAAACTTTTATTCCGTCGTCGGCAATTGCCGGTCTGTTAAGCCTTACAAATGGAAACCCGTTTTTAAAAAATTCAATTTGTTTTTCAATAACTGATGGGGTAATTCCCATCTCTTTCATTTGCTGTAAATCTTCCTTGCTAAACATCTTTGTTACAAATAAAATTTCGAATCAAAAAATAAAGTTTAATGAACAAAAATAATGATACTGAAGTTTCGCACTTCTAAAACTATTGAAAACATTGTTAATTAAAATTCAAAAAAAGCATCATAATTTCATTATAAATGTTTAAATTTAAAACAATTATTAATTGTTTTCTAAAACATAGAAATTATGATGCAAGACAAAATTAAACAAAAAATAGTTCATATAAACGAACTTTTTGATAAAAACGAAAAAGGCGATATTGCCTCAAAGGTCTTAAGTTTTTTAAAACCTTTTGAAATAAAATCTATCATCGGTTTATGTGGGTTAGACGAGATAAAGAAAAAGAGTGTTAATTATGTATAAGCGGCCGAGTAGTAACTATAATCTATTTTACCATCACCATTTTGCGAACTAAATTAATATGATTACCGCGAATTTCTGCTAAGTACATACCCGGTTTTATTCCGTTGAGCGGTATAATTTTTTCTTTAGAATCAAGGGGATATAATAATATTTCGCGTCCCGATAAATCTAAAAATTTGATACTCCCATTAAAATCATCAGGTCCTGAATATCTGAAATAAAGATTTTCTGTAGCAGGATTTGGATTCAGACTAATAAAAAAATCATCCGGTTTAATTTGAGCAACTTCTTGTGAAATATGGAAAATATATAATAAACTATCTAAAATCCAGTTTTGCGGGTCGAAAGTTAATCCCGAAACTTTATTATTATTTACATCAACATTAAATATTTGAACATTTTGAGACGGTTGAATTACAATTACCGAATCAGGATTTTCGGCAAAAGAAATTTTTATTTGCAAAGGAGTTGTAAACAACTGATTATTAGCAGAGCTTCCCCATTGAACCAATTGTATTTTTAAATTATCAAAACCCGTTATTGTAGAATCTTGTTGCCAGATTAATATATAAAATGGAAATCCTTCACCATAATAGTATTGGTCAAAAAATTCATCAAAACTTTTACCGTTAATGTTTTCAAAAATATTTTTAACGTCTTCGCCGGTAATAACACTATCGGCAAATTGAGTTTGCATTTGTTTAAGTGCAACAAAAAACAGCGAATCGTTATTGCTTAAATATCTAAGCATATGAATAATTGCCGAACCTTTTTTGTAACTCAAATTCCCGTTAAAAATTCTTCCTTCGTTCCAAACATCGGCAAACGGAACATAAACGCTGCCATTTGGCTCTGACCTGGCTCTTTTGTGGCAATAAGCCATATTTTCATCGGCATTTACCTGACTTACCATATCTTGTGCATAAATATACTCGCCATACGATGCAAAGCCTTCATTTATCCAGATGTCCTGCCAGTTTGCGCAAGTTATATGATCGCCAAACCACTGGTGTGTAAGTTCGTGAGCCACAAGCCATGTGTCCAAATATCCAAGCGAAGTCATTGTTTGGTGTTCCATTCCACCCCCAACAGGGCACATAACGTGTCCGAATTTTTCATCAGCCCAAGGATAAAGCCCGAATTTTTCGCTGTAAAGTTCAACTAAAGGTGCCATTTGGGCAATTTTTAAAGCGTTATCAGTTATAAATTGTGGATTATTATAAAAATAATTCTGAATAATAATACTATCGGAATATCCTGCCGGGTGAGCATAAACATTATGCTCAATATAATCTCCAACTGCCAGCGAAAGCAAATAATAAACAATTGGATGATGTTCTTTCCACTCGTACCGTACTTTTCCGTTACCCATTTGTGTAATTTGCGAAAGTTTTCCGTTAGAGCCGGCTTTAAGTGAACTGTCAACTGTAATAAAAATCCATGCGGAATCAAGCCTGTCGGTTAAATCCTGCTTACACGGAAGCCAGTTTTTTAAATGAAACGATTCTGATAATGTCCATGTAATATACTTTTGGTAATTAGAATCGTAAGTATTTATAATTCCACGATATGCACCACTTGTAGCAGAAATACCGTGGTACCAGACCTGTATCCAGAATTGGGTTCCCGTTGAAATAGAACTTTGAGCAAAAACAAAAATTGTATCGTTTGAATAATAATAAGTAGTATTTTGAGAATTAATTTGTGTACTATCAATTATAAAACCAGGTGCAAATTCAAAATAAACGGTATCAATATTACTTTTTGCCAGGAGTTTGTATTGTACCGAACCGGAAATGTATGTGTTCGTATCGTTTACAGCAACATCAATATGCACAAATTTTTGGTCATACTGATTTAAAAGAACTGAAACAGATTTCAGAACAGGTTTAAATTGGTTTTCAGCAAATTCTTTATTTGCTTCAACGTTATTAGCAAATTGACTCCTACAAAAAATTGGAGAAAATACAATCAAAAATGGAATTATTAATCTTTTCACCTGTTTATATTTTATTAATTTATTGTTCAAAAAAACTCACTGTCATTCAATAGTCATACATAGTCATTCAATTGTTTCATTGTTTCAAGAACAAAAACGACATACACGACATTAACCCCGTTAGATAATTGCTTGATTTAGGATAACCAATAATATGTATCCTATCTAACAGGGTAA
>PCSS01000376.1 GCA_002771395.1 Bacteroidetes bacterium CG23_combo_of_CG06-09_8_20_14_all_32_9
CACCATCATTTTTCAGTGCTTTTGTAATGAAAAGCTGTGCAGCCTGGTCGCTTAAACCGTAAACCTGAAATTCAATTTTTATGGGTAACTGGCTTTCATTGTAATATGACCGGCATAAGTTTTTTTGAAAAATTACAGTAACAGCAACATTTTGTTGAGCTTTTAAGCCTGTAAAGCTAAGTATCAACATTAAAAATAAGAACATTCCGATGTGTTTCATATTGATTTTTATTTAGTTAATATATTTTTACCTTTAATTTTTTATATAAGACAAATTAATCTATAATTTCGTTGCCTGACAAAAAAAATATTTTTTAATTTTTATTGATTTTAGCAGAATTCATTGGCATTATTTTTTGCAGTTCAATTCCAATGCCTGTTTTGCCAACTTACTTCCAAGTAACGAAGCTTCGTTATAATAATTGCAGGCAGCATCAATATTTCCTTTCATACGGTTAAGTTCGCCAAGCCCAAAAAGTGTTTCTGCACTTTTCGGGTTTAAAGCAAGTGCTTTGTTTAAATTTATTTCGGCTTTTAAAAAATTCTTTTTTTCGAGCCAAATCCAACCTAAATTTATGTAAGAATTTATAAGTGAATTATCAAGTTCAATAGATTTATTAAACTCTACAACAGCATTTTCATAATCTTTAATCTGTGTATGAAACCACGCAAGGTTCTGCCATGCAACGGCATTTTGGGGATAAAATGTAACATTTGTTTTAAAATCTTCCGCTGCATTTTTATATTCTTTAAGGTAAAACCATGCAAATGCACGATTGTTACGAGCTATCTGATGATTCGCCTGTTTATTTAATATGTAAGTGAAATCATCAACGGCATTTTTATAATTTCGGGTAAAAGCGAACGCCCATCCACGATTTAAGTATGCCTGGTAAAGTGAAGGGTCAAGTGTTAAAGCTTTATTATAATCTTTAAACGCTCCTGTTACATCGCCCGACATAAATTTTAAATATCCGCGATTATTATAAGCAAACGGATAATCAGGATTAAGTTCAAGCGAACGATTAAAATCTTTTAAAGCAGGCTGCAACTTACCCTGCATAGTTAAAACCCAACCGAGATTATTCCACGCTTCGGCATAATATTTATCTAAATTAACAGCTCTATTGAAATCGGAATTTGCTTCTTTTAATTTGTTTATATCAAGAAAATATTTTCCGCGGTTATTATATGCTAATGCAAGTGAACTATCGGTTTGTAACGATAAATTATAATAAACAGAAGCCAAACTGTCGTTGCCATGCTTATGATAAATTTCACCTATATTGGTATAAGCTAACGCTTTGTATTTAATGCTGGGACTTAAATGCAAAACCGACTGAAAATCGTTGAGAGCATTTTCAGAATTTCCGTTCACAATGTATGCGAAAGCCCGGTTAAAATAAGCTGTTGCGTCAAGTGGATCTTGTTTAATAGATTCGTTAAAGTAAATAAGGGCGCTGTCGGGCTTTTGCTTATTCAGGTAAACTGCGGCAAGATTCAGGTAAGCAAACGGAATATGAGAATTTTTTTGTAAAACATCGGTAAACAATATCTGCGTATTTCTCCAAACCGTACAGCGATTGTAAGTCGTTAATGAAAGCAGAAAAACAAGTAATGCAAAACATGTAAAGAAAAACTTTTTAATAACCTTTGTTTGAAATAAATATTTTTCGCTAATGCCAGATAAAGATATAAATAATCCGAAATAAGCAAGATAACTGTAACGGTCGGCAACTAACAATCGCCCTTCAATAGGAATAAAATGTAGCACCATTGATATATTGACAAGAAAAAAGAACCATCCAAAAAAAAGCAAAGCAGGAATTTTTTTTCTTTTGATTATCAGAATAAATGACATTATTATAACAATAAAAAGAACTATCAGTGTAAAATAATAATTATGCGGAAGTCCGCCATCAGGCAGACGTTGCGGGTATATATGAACAGCGTTTAATGAAACAGGCAGGAATAAATTTTTAATATAAAACCCAAGAGCAAATCCTGCTAAAACAAAGCGTTCAAAAAAAGTAAAAACATTTCGGCTGTCAGGTATTTTTGACCATAAATTGAAATTATTTTTAGCAATATAGAAAATTCCAAAAAGCAAAAATGCTGATACAGCAGATATTATTAACCATTTAATAATATTTTTGTTAAATGTAAAATTATTGATTTTTTTTCTGAAAGTGAAATAAAAAATGATGCCAGATACCAACAATACAATAGATATCCTATTAAAAATGAAGAATACGAATAAAAATAACAGAATTTTTTCCATAACCAAAATCACTGAAAATTTTCTTTTATAGTAAATATCAAACAAATAGAATGATACTGGTACAAACAATCCCTGAATTTTCGAAAAAGATGCAAATAATGCCAATGTAGCTGCTAATAGAAAATACCTGGGCTTAAAATTATTTTGCAGGTATTTAATATAGAATAAAAAACTGGTAAGTGCAAAAAATGTAAATAATAAATCTTTTGCTTCCGAAATCCATGCAACCGATTCTACACGCATAGGATGAAGTGCAAACAGCAATACAACAAAATAAACTGTGTATAAATTATTTGAAAGCTTTTTGGAAAGAAAAAATACTAAAATAACATTAAGCAGATGTAGAATAATGCTAAACCAATGAAATGGAGCGGGATTATTACCCAAAGTATTATAGATAACTGAATAAGATGTGAGTGTTAAAAAGGTATATCTTTCATCGTACAAATTGTGTTTTATATTTTGTAAGTTCAGACTTTTAACATAAGTGTTTTCGGTAATTTGTTCATCGTCGTCCCAACGGATAAAATTGAAAGATGTAATTTGAAAGTACGAAAAAAAACAAGATAAAAGAATAATAATCAGCAATATTCTTTCCTTTGAAAAAAGACTTATTTTAGTTATATTACTCAACATTATGGTTCAAAACTACATATTTTTTAGTTTGCAAGCAAGGATATTTATATTAAAAACCAGATAAAATCGCTTACTTTAAGGGATTTGAAATAATTAATTCTAATAAAAATAAAGAGGAATAGAGTTACAGGGAAATATGGCTGTATCCTTACCCTATACCTTGCATACCTAACTTGCAAAATGGGATTTATTTTTTTCATGTGTTTATATTTTATTAAGTGGTTTATATTTAATTATTTCCGTTTAGTTCGTTATAAGTTTCATCCCCCTACCCC
>PCSS01000267.1:0-2073 GCA_002771395.1 Bacteroidetes bacterium CG23_combo_of_CG06-09_8_20_14_all_32_9
CTTTTTAGTACCACATCCTGAACTTCCACTACCACCAGGACAGCAACCACTACTTTTGATTACTTTGTTTGCTGCATTTTTTAAATCGGCTGTGGAAGTATTAATATCGAAAGTGCCTGTAACTTGTCCGGCTTTATTTATAGCATAAATTACAGGGTCGGTTGCTAAAGTATTTACTTTTAGTTGTGTAATAAGGATTTCTTCGTTTTTATTATCAATATTTAATTCTACTACGGATGCGCCATTATTCATAGATTCAACTGTTTTTTTGCAATTTTCAATCGCCTTAGCTTTGTCAGGCATGGTTTGTTTATAGACTACAATAAATATTGCTTTTTGATTATTTAATGCTTTAAGAATTTCTGAATATTTTGGTGATGGAATTATTTTTAATAATCCATCTACTGTGGCATCGGCTAATACCAAACCTCCGGCAGCAATTCCATTTTTATCTAAAACTATTATAAGAGGTAAGGGTGCTCCTGTTAAGCGATATTTTGTAACTAATTCACTATTTGCATTGTCGCTTGTGTTTAATTCAATTACCTGAATGGTTTTAGGATTTTTGGCAGCAGCTTCTTTGGCAATAGATAAAGTTTTTTCTTTTTCGGCTCCTTCTTTATTAAATACTACTAAAAAAACAGCTTTATTCTTCTTTGCAGCTTCATTTATTTGTTCTGAAACACCTCCGACACTTGTTTCAGACACAGAATTATTTTCTAAATTTTGCACATTTGAAATGTCATCTTTTACAACATTTTCTGAAGATGAATTTTTGCAAGAAGCAAAAAACGACATGCTAATCATTAAGATAGCAACAGTTTTTATTGTTTTCATTTTATTTTTTATTAGTTAAACATTGACGCAAAGATAACGATAAAAATTCAATTAACGTATTTATACGTCATAAAAAATGTTAAAATTTAAAAATATTTTTTAATTAATTGAAATACAAAGTTTTATTTACTTCCACACTTTTTCTTTCCTGGGCAACAACCACCGGCTACTTTATTTATGGCAACTCCAAGTTCAGATGAGCTTACATCGGCACCAAAAACACCGTTTAGTTGTCCCTTACTATTATAAACTATAACCCTGCTTGCAGTTGTTTTTGGGTCAATGGCTAATTTTTTAATAAGTGATTGTTCTGCTTTGTCGCTTATTTTAACTTCAACAATTTCAGCTTTACCATTACTTTCAGTAATACATTTATTGCATTCATCCATAAAGGCTTTTCTATCGGTAAAGTTTTTATCTGAAATAACTAATAGCACTGCCTTACCATTGCTGAGTTTTTTTAGCATATCTGACTGTTTTGGACTGGGAACCGAATTTTTAAGATTTTCTTTTGTAATGTTTGGATTATAAAGTGCACTTGCAACAACACCTGATTGTGAAATAGTAATAACTGCCGGAACAGGTATGGTAGAAAGTTTATATTTTTCAATAATTTCTTTAGATTTTACATCTGAACGGTTTACCTCAAAAACACTTATGTTTTTTAATTCTTTAGCCGCCTCATTTACCGTTGGCATAATATCGGCAGTTTTAGTAAAATTGTCGTTAACTACTAAAAAAACTGCTTTTCCTGCTCTGTTTGCTTTTTCTATCTCGCTTTGAGTTAAAGCAAAAGATAATTGCAACGAGAATAAAACACTTACAACAATTGTCGAAAATAATTTGATTTTTTTCATAATTAAAAAGATTTAGTTTGACGCAAATATACGTTATAATATTAAAATAAAGTATTAAAAAATGTCAAATCAATTTCAAGCCCTAAGGCCTACACTACAAGTCCCCTTTGAATTTGGGGATTAAACCCTGAAATAAGTTCAGGGTGGAATTTGGGACTTAAAAAATTGATAGCGTTATAAACAGGTGACTGTTGAAAAAATTTCAAAAAGCATGTTCCTTCTTAACATAAGGTTATGCAATTTTGGACTATGAAAATACAGTATCCTCTCAAAAAGAGAGAGTAGATTAAACAATTATTAATAAAGTTGTTAATTAATTTTCTTTGATCTCAGAACAAGGATTAACCCCGTAGGATATTTTCTTTTTTTTGCATATCCG
>PCSS01000267.1:2164-5207 GCA_002771395.1 Bacteroidetes bacterium CG23_combo_of_CG06-09_8_20_14_all_32_9
AATCAAAAGAAACCGACATTGCAGACAAGCACTAATTAATTTTTAAAGGTGCTTGCCCCGTTAGATAAAGACATATAAAGAATGCTCTCTCTTTTAATTAACCACTAACAATTAACAATAAACA
This sequence comes from Bacteroidetes bacterium CG23_combo_of_CG06-09_8_20_14_all_32_9, assembly GCA_002771395.1. GTDB lineage: Bacteria > Bacteroidota > Bacteroidia > Bacteroidales > GWA2-32-17 > GWA2-32-17. The sequence goes on from PCSS01000267.1 coordinate 2,289, forward strand.
ATTAACAATGAACGGTAAACAATAAATTAACAATGAACAGTAAACAATAAACGGTAAACAATGAACAATATCCAACATGGTGAACCAAAAATCTGATTCACTACCGAATGCGTTTTTTATCCTATGCACAATATAAACAACTAACCCGGCTGGGTTACAAAACTTCGCTTTAACTCAACCATTCTAACGGCAGTAATGGCACTCTCCGAGCCTTTGTTACCGTATTTACCCCCGGATCTTTCAATTGCCTGCTGAAAGTTATTTACGGTTAGGACTGAAAAAATAAACGGAATTGGAAATTTAAGATTAAGCTCTGTAATTCCATGAGTTACACTCTGGCAAATGTAATCGAAATGTTTAGTCTCGCCCTGGATAACACAGCCAATACAAATTACAACATCAACATTTGAAAATTCTGCCAAATATTTTGCTCCGGTTGTAATTTCAAAACATCCGGGCACATATTTAACGGTAATATTTTCTTCGCTTGCTTTACATTTTTTTAATGTATCAATTGCACCATTTAATAAGGCATTAGTAATTTTACTGTTCCACTCTGCCACAACAATTCCAAATTTCATGTTTTGTGCATCAGGAAATATATTTTCGTCATAATTTGCCTGATTTTTAAAATTTGTTGACATACAAATATTTGGTATAAAAAATTCCGATAAAACCGGGATTTACATTTTTATTGTTTGTTAAGTTTAATTTTCGCACGTGTAATATATTTCTCAATTTTTCTACCCTCGCTGGTGCGGTTGTATTCTTTCTCTAACCTCTCGTAAATTGCAAGAGCTTCTTCCCATTTATTTAATTTTTCGAGTGCAAAGCCTGCTTTCATCATATAAATAGGCGAAGTAAACTCGTTAGGTTTTTCGTCGGCAGCTTTTTTATAATATGAAAGTGCTTCTTCCGTTTTGCCTAATTCCATATTAGCATCGCCCATAGCACCTTGTGAAACAGGATACAGCAGGTTATCATCATTACTAAAATTGTTCAGATACTCTAAAGCCTTTTCATACTGACGTATGTTAAGATAACAAATTCCTGCATAATAATTTGAAAGATTTCCTGCTTTAGTTGAGCCATATTGGTCAATAATGCTTAAAAAACCCGGATATTGGGCATCGCCATTTAATGCAAGATTAAAAGAATCTTTTGCAAAATACTGCTCGGCCATATACATTTCCTGATGCGCCTCATCTTCCATTGGAGCAATATAAAGTTTTTTGTACCCCAAATAACCTCCTACAATCAGAACAATTACTCCAATAATAATCATCAGAAGTTTGCGGTTATCTTCTATGTACATCTCGGTTTTAGTAAGTACATTTCCAACCTGGTCAATTTCGTTTCCTATAACACCTTTGTCATTCTTTGCCATATAGTTATGTTATTCTTTAATTATTTTTGAATTGCAAATATATATAAAATTTTGTTACTACTCACCCGCAAAAGTAAAGTTCAATTGTTTCATTGTTAAATTGCTAATTTTTGATTTGTAAACTATCTGCCGAAACCTTCTGCAATGTTGGTTGAAATGGGCTGAATAGTTACTATTTTTTTATCATATTTATTTTTCAACAATAAAACAATTTACCCTGTTAGGTATCTTAAAAATTCACCCCGTTGGATAATTTATTTTATCATCAGTAAGAACGAACCAAAAACAATATCCAACGGGGTAAATGAACTGAATAGAAATAGTAATTATTTGACGGGTTAAACAATTTTTTTAAATTGGTTTAATCTGTGGCTAAAAAGAACATGGCTGAATAGTTACATTTTTTTACTAATTTTACACTCTGAACATGAATCTTTTTCTTAAACATATCGACCTGCTTAATTTTAAGAATTTTACTGAAACTTCCATAGAGTTTTCACAAAAAATTAATTGCTTTACAGGAAATAACGGAGCCGGAAAAACCAATCTTTTAGATGCTATTTATTATCTCTCGTTTTGTAAAAGTTATTTTAGTATTTCTGACCACGAAAATATACACCACAACGCTCATTTATTTGTAATAAACGGACTTTATAAACGCGACGAAACAGAAGAAAATATTTTTTGCGGAGTAAAACAGAACGAAAAAAAACAGTTCAAACGCAACAAAAAGGAATATAATCGCTTATCAGACCATATAGGACTTTTACCTTTAGTAATTGTTTCGCCTTATGATACTAACCTGATTTATGAAGGAAGCGAAGAACGCCGTAAATTTATTAACGGAGTAATTTCGCAATACGATAAAGTTTATCTTAATGATGTAATTAATTACAACAGAGTGCTTAAACAACGCAATGCTTTACTAAAAGAATTTCAAAATAAAAGAAATTTCGACCACGAGACAATTAGTATTTACAACGAAAAACTTATACAACTTGGTATTCCTGTTTATAAAAAAAGAAAAGACTTTATTGAGAAATTGTCTCCCGTTTTTGAAGGTTTTTACCGTCACATATCTGGCGAAAACGAAAGTGCAGAGATGATTTACCAATCGCAATTGGAAACCGATACATTTAAAAATCTTCTTAACCAATCATTAGAACGTGATAACATGGTTCAATATACTACTTGCGGAATTCATAAAGACGATTTGATTTTTAAAATTAACGGTTTTCCTGTTCGTTCCAACGGCTCGCAGGGGCAACAAAAAAGTTTTTTATTATCGCTTAAACTTGCACAGTTCCATTTTATTAAAGAAAAAAATAATTACACACCTGTTCTTTTACTTGATGATATTTTCGATAAACTTGACAACGCCCGCGTTTTGCTGCTTATGAAATTAGTTGCCGAGCAGCATTTTGGACAAATATTTATTACAGACACTGATAACACACATCTTAAAAGAGCGATTGAACCGGTAAAATCTGAATATTCTGTTTTTAATATAGAAAATGGAGCAATAATATGAG
>PCSS01000322.1:0-2596 GCA_002771395.1 Bacteroidetes bacterium CG23_combo_of_CG06-09_8_20_14_all_32_9
TTAAATGTTTTTCATTTGTTGTTTATTTTTACCTGCAAGTATTGAGAAGTTACAGAAAGACATATTAATCTTCAGTATATGATAAATTATACACTTATAACGGGAGCGTCGGGAGGAATTGGATACGAATTGGCAAAATTGTTTGCGAAAGAAAACCATAATCTTGTATTAATTGCAAGGAACGAAAAAAAATTAGCGGAACTTAAAACACAAATTCAAAAACAATATTCTGTAAACGTTTTATTGTTAAATAAAGATTTAATTGAACCGGAGGCTCCTGTGCAGATTTTTAATTATTTACGGCAACAGAATATTAGGGTTGAAAATTTAATAAATAATGCTGGATTTGGTGATTATGGCTTATTTCATGAATCGGACCGAAATGTACAAGAGCGAATGTTGCTATTGAATATTGTAGCGCTTACCAATCTTACGCAACTTTTTTTATCCGAAATGGTGAAAAGTGGGAAGGGAAAAATTTTAAATCTGGCATCTGTCGCCGCTTTTATGCCTGGTCCGTATATGTCGGTTTATTATGCAACTAAAGCGTATGTTTTATCGTTTTCCGAAGCATTGGCATCAGAGCTTGAAGGCACAGGCGTTTCAGTTACTGTTCTTTGTCCCGGTCCAACAAAAACGGGATTTGAAGAAGCATCATCGCTTTCAGATTCAAATTTATTTAAAATAATGCATGTAGCTTCTGCTAAAGAAGTCGCTATTTATGGATATAAAGCCATGATGAAAGGGAAGAAAATTGCAATACATGGTATCTTGAACCGCATTTTAGTAAAATTAATATCAATAACTCCCCGACCTCTTGTAAATTATTTCATCAGGATAATTCTGGGGAAAACAAAAAAATGAAGCCGGATTATATATAGTCATTCAATAGTCATTCGGTGGTCATACAGTAGTCATATAATAGTCATACAATAGTCATTCGGTGGTCATACAGTAGTCATACAATGGTCATTCAGTGGTCATTCAATTGTTATTCATGGTTATACAATGGTTTAATACAAATTTTTATGAAAAAAAATTAAAATTTGATGAACTGGAAATTTACAAGCTATCTATAAACGTTGGTGAAAGGGTATGGTGCATTGTTATAAGTGGGATTTTTTTGCAAAAGACACGATTGGTAAACAATTTGTCAAATTAACCGACTCTATTGCTGCCAACATCAGTGAGGGTTTTGGAAGGTTCTTTTACAAAGAGAACCGCCAGTTTGGTTATTATGCAAGAGGTTCGTTATTTGAAACTACAACTTGGCTCACCAAAGCACACAACCGAAAATTGATCAGAGTTTGTTTATAAAGTCCGGCTTTAGCACTAGCTGGCTCAAACACCCACCGGGTGTTTGCCCTGTTATGCTCGTCTTTCATGTCAGTCATTTACAACAGTAAACTCCTGACATTCAAGACTTGCAAGCCTTGTCATCGAACTTTATATTCCAGACTCTTGATATTACAGACAAACACTGATAAGCGAAGAAGATTTTGATTCAAGCAAAAGACATTGAAAAATATTTCAGTGAAACTTAATAATTATCTCAGAGGGATTGGCAAACAAATCCTTCGCACAATTAATGAAATACAGGAAAGCAGTAAGGAGTGAAGCCACTAATACCGACATGAGAGCAGGAAAGTAAAAATAATCGGGTAACCCCAGCGGAAACGAAAATTTACTTCTTCTTTACTACTCCTATTGGGTTAAGTATAATAGGCTTATTAATTTCTGTAAATGCAGTTCTTGTGGGAATACTAATTTTTTCCGGATAAAAAATCAAATCGGGAGATTCGCAGGTAAAAGTATAATCTTTTCCCTGACGAAGAATAATAATATAATATCCGCTTTCTTTATTTGGTTTATATCGTCCTACCATCTTACCGGTATCGGATTCCCTTACATTTATTATAATATTTTTAGGGATTTCGGCCGTGCCTTCCATTTGAACATTCCCTTTTATTACAGCAGATGAGCGTTCGGGTAACGAAAGCAGGTTCATAACGTAAAGGTCGCGTCCGCCAAAGCCGTCTTTACGTATAGAGGAGAAATAAGCTCGTTTGCCATTGGCAGATAAAACATAATATACATCATCAACAGTGGTATTTATCGGATAACCCATATTTACAGGTGCTCCCCAAATGCTGTCGTTCTGCAATTCGCTGTAAAACAGGTCGTAACCACCCATGCTGTTATGTCCTTTAGACGAAAAATAAAGTGTATAACCATCAGGATGTAAAAAAGGTCCCTCTTCATCATAAGGTGTGTTAAGAACATCACCCATGTTTTGAGCTAAACCCCATTCGCCATCGGGTAGTCGGTGAACAACATACAAATCTTTTCCACCTTTACCGTTATCCCTGTCGCTTATAAAAATAAGGGTTGTTCCATCAGATGAAATTGTTGCGTGAGTTTCATTAGCCGAAGTGTTTATGTTTGAGCCTACTTTTTCGGGAATAGTCCAGTCTTTATTTTCAAACCGGCTAAAATAAATATTTCCAATACCGTTATCGTCTTTGTAAATATAAAGTTCTTGTCCGTCAGGTGAAACCCCGATGGTTGCTTCATGTCCGTTGGTGTTAATATTAGT
>PCSS01000322.1:2613-3133 GCA_002771395.1 Bacteroidetes bacterium CG23_combo_of_CG06-09_8_20_14_all_32_9
CAGTCCATTGTTCATTTACTTTTTTTGAAATATAAATATCTTCAAAATACCGTCCGTCATCTGTTAATGTACCACCCGTACTTCCTCTTCGTCGCGATGTAAAAATTAAAGTTTTTTCATCGGCAGTAATGCAAGGCGTATGCTCATCGCAATCGGAATTAATAACACCACCAAGGTTATCAATGGTAATTTCAATAGGATTTTTCAATAACGCTTCACCGTTTTTACACATTTCTATATACCTGTCGGCTAATCGCAGTTCTTTGGCATTATCAAAAACCAGTTCTTTATATTTTACAAAATAATTATCGGCTTTATCAAATTGATATGCAAACTGATATGCCTGTCCTAAATGATAAATAGTTTTATAAGGAGACTTTTTTTCTTTAAATCTCAGTTCCTTATATTTTGGGCTCATGTTTTGGGAAGCTGCTTTAAAATAGGAGATAGATTTTTCTTTTTCGAACGAACTATTTAAATAACAAAGCCCTGCCAGATAATTTAAGTTGGCATTTAATGT
>PCSS01000113.1:0-968 GCA_002771395.1 Bacteroidetes bacterium CG23_combo_of_CG06-09_8_20_14_all_32_9
CTGATTTTCTATTAAGGTTAAAAAATAAAAAGAATAAGGTTAAATTCTTTCAAAATCAAGATTTATTTGCGAACCCCCAAAAGTTATTAACAATGGAAGTGCCTCCTTTTAGATATTTTTGCGTAACATGAGTTAAATAATTAAAAATTTGAAAAATGTTAACATGATATCAACTAAAATTAATTTAACAGGGTGAAGTTTCTTGTTATGGTTATTTAGTCAGTGACAGTGCGAACTAACAAACCGGCGAACCAAAACTAAAAACCAATAAAACTACAACTAAAAACCAACATATTTGAACTAAAAAAATGTACAGTTTTTTCCGTTTTCAGTATAATTCTGTCCATTTGCATTTAGGTATAAACTCATCTTTTAAAAGTGAATACATAATTGAATTACAAAACGTTCCATTTATCAGAAAATTTTGTCGTAATAATCCTTCCTTTTTAAAACCTAATTTTTCGTAAAGTTTTATTGATGCAATATGCTCAGAAAATACCTGGGCTTCAACTCTATGCAGTAAAAGTTTATTAAAAGCAAACCAAAGAACGGGTTGCATGGCTTCGGTCATAATTCCTTGTCGCCAAAAGGTTTTCATTAAAAAAGTTCCGGCAGAAGCAAACCTGTGTTTCATATCCGGATAAAGCGAAATATCACCGATTACCTTTTTGCTTTGTTTATCGTGAACAGCCCAATAAATCATCTTTCCATCACTATTGGCTTTTGTTATAGTTTTAATAAATAAAAGTGTGTTATCTATTGATTTATGGGTGTCGGGTCCTGCCCATTTCATTACTTCTTCATCACTGTACCAAAGAAAAGCATCCTGAGCAAAACGAGAAGTATATCTCAACAACCGAAGTCGTTGGGTTTCAAACTCAGAGAAAGGAAGTTTAAAAGCATTCATATTAAGAATTTTGGTTACTGTTACTGTGTGTATTTCTGTTAAAAGATAATGCAATTTAGTT
>PCSS01000113.1:1004-3134 GCA_002771395.1 Bacteroidetes bacterium CG23_combo_of_CG06-09_8_20_14_all_32_9
ACTTCATTGCCAATATTACCCGGTATTCAAAGTCCTGCTGACTTAAAAAAACTTACACAAATTCAGTTAATTCAATTATCGAACGAGTTACGTCAATTTATTATTAATGAGCTTTCCTGTAATCCGGGTCATTTAGGTGCCAGTCTTGGAGTGATAGAACTTACCGTAGCTCTTCACTTTGTTTTTAATGCTCCTTTGGATCAAATTATTTGGGACGTTGGACATCAGGCTTATGCGCATAAAATTTTAACTGGACGAAGAGATATTTTTAATACTAACAGGAAAAAAGGCGGAATAAGCGGATATCCTTCGCCCGGTGAAAGCGAATACGATGCTTTTGGAGTTGGACATTCATCAACATCACTTTCTGCTGCACTTGGAATGGCAGTTGCAGACAGGTTAAATAATCGGACCGACAGACAAATAATTGCAGTAATTGGCGATGGCTCAATAACCGCAGGAATGGCTTTTGAAGGTCTGAATAATGCAGGAGTATTAAAAACTAACATGCTTGTTGTATTGAATGATAATCACATGGCTATAGATCCAAATGTTGGCGCTTTTAGCGAATATCTTCTTGATATTTCAACATCCAGAACTTATAACAAAGTAAAAGATGATGTCTGGAATTTTCTGGGAAAAATTGGGAGATGGGGACCAAATACTCAGCAAGCTATTCAAAAGATAAATAGTGGAATTAAATCAATTATATTACGTCATAGTAATTTATTTGAGGCATTGAATTTCAGATACTTTGGACCAGTTGACGGGCACGATGTAATTTATTTAACGAAAATTCTGGAAGATATGAAAAAAATTCCTGGTCCTAAATTACTTCATATCCTGACTATTAAAGGCAAAGGATTTAAACAAGCCGAAGAACATCAAACAATTTTTCATGCTCCGGGTAAATTCAATAAAAGCACGGGTGAACTTATTGGTGATGTTCATCATTTAATTACTCCACCATTATATCAGGATGTTTTCGGACACACAATTACCGAACTTGCAAAACAAAATTCTAAAATTATTGGAATTACACCTGCAATGCCATCAGGTTGTTCGTTAAATATTATGATGGAAACCATGCCCGAACGCTGCTTTGATGTAGGAATTGCCGAACAACATGCTGTTACTTTTTCTGCAGGACTGGCAAAACAGGGAATGATTCCTTTTTGTAATATTTATTCTTCGTTTATGCAACGTGGTTACGATCAAGCTATACATGATGTTGCTTTGCAAAATCTGAATGTGGTTTTTTGTCTTGACCGTGCCGGAATGGTTGGTGCCGATGGTGCTACACACCAGGGTGCGTTTGATATAGCTTTTATGAGATGTATTCCGAATATGATTATTTCTGCACCAATGAATGAAGTTGAACTTCGGAACTTAATGTTTACAGCCCAGTTTGGCAAAGGACCTTTTGTTATTCGTTATCCCCGCGGGCATGGTGTAACTATAAACTGGCAACTGCCTTTTAAAGAAATTTCTATTGGTAAAGGTGAAAAATTACGTGATGGAGATGAAATAGCAATACTAGCACTTGGACATCCTGTAAATTTTGCACTTAGAGCAGCCGATAAACTTGCCGAAGAAGGTATTAACGTTGCAGTTTATAATATGCGTTTTGCTAAACCTTTAGATGAGGATTTGCTTCACACCATTTTAAATAAGTTTAAACATATTATTACTGTTGAAGACGGTGTTGTTACAGGTGGATTTGGAAGCGCAATTCTTGAGTTTATGGCTGAAAATAATTATTTTGCAAATATTAAAAGACTTGGAATACCTGATAAATTTATTGAACATGCCACTCAATTGCAACAATATAAAATGTGCGGTTTTGATGCCGAAAGCATAGAAAAAATTGCTATTGAGATGTGTCATTTAATCGAAAAAAATAGTAACTATTCACCCCATCGAAGTACGAAAAAAAATATTCACCCTGTTAAATAACTATATAATAATATGCAATCATTATATAAAGTTGTATTTAACAGGGCGGGCTTACGAATTACGAACAACCGCATTCGTACTTCGTAGGCCCGCCCCGTTGGATAGCTTAAAAGTAAATGAGCGGTAAAATATGGGGAATTATCCAACGGGGTGAATAAAAAATTCGTACTTCGG
>PCSS01000120.1:0-387 GCA_002771395.1 Bacteroidetes bacterium CG23_combo_of_CG06-09_8_20_14_all_32_9
TAAAAAGAAAGAACTTATTGAAAAAATAGATAATTATAGAACTTGGTTGTTAAAATTAACTATTTGTGACCCTGCTTGTGGTAGCGGTGCATTTCTCAATCAAGCATTAGATTATTTAATTGTTGAACATCGTAAACTTGATGTACTTAAAGCAAGAATCACAAATTCTCCAATGATATTTTCAGATATTGAAAATTCAGTTTTGGAAAACAATATTTTTGGTGTTGACATAAACGAAGATGCAGTTGAAATAGCAAAACTTTCATTATGGTTAAAAACCGCACAAAAAGGAAGAAAACTATCTGTATTAAGTAGCAATATTAAGTGCGGAAATTCATTAATTGATGATAAAAATATTGCAGGAGATAAAGCATTCAATTGGCAAAA
>PCSS01000120.1:410-3000 GCA_002771395.1 Bacteroidetes bacterium CG23_combo_of_CG06-09_8_20_14_all_32_9
ATGGTGGTTTTAATGTTGTAATTGGAAATCCGCCATATGTTGATAATAGAGGTTTTAATAAAGAAGAATTAAATTATTTGTATAAAAATTATATTCATTCATTTAAAAAATCTGGTACAGATAAGTTTAAAACAACGAAATTAAATTTAATAGCACCATTTATAGAATTAAATTCTAAAATATTAATTGAAAAAGGTTTAACAAGTTTTATTTTTCATAAGAATATTTTTAAAACAAATGGTTATACAACTATAAGGGAATTTATATTAAAGAATTTTGACATTTTAAATTTAACAGATTGGGGAGCAGGTCAATTTCAAGATGTAGTTGCAGAAACAGCTACTTTTGTTTTGAGAAAAGGCAATGTATTAGATGATTTAATAAAAATTGAATTTTATAATTTATCTGATAAATATTTTGAAAATCAGCAATCACAATCTGTTTTTTTAAATTCTTATGAATTTATTTTTGGCATATATTCAAGTACAAGCGATAGAAATATTCTAAATAAAATTGAAACCAAGTCTTTTCATCTCCAAGAATTTGTGAATATTAATAATGGTATTGTTACTGGTAATGACGGTTTATATCTTAATAAACATAAAGAAAACGAGCAATATAAAAAAGCAATACGAGGGAAAGATATTAAAAGATATTCTTACTTAATTGAAAATGAATTTGTGTTATATCAAAAAGAAAAATTATTAAGAGCAAGAGATGAAAATATCTTTACTGCAAAAGAAAAATTGATAATGCAAATGATAAATATTAATTTTATAATTACTTATGATGAAAATCAATTTTATAATTTAGGTACAACGTACGCCATAACAAATATTAGCGATAGCTTTACAAATTTAAAATATATACTTTTAATATTAAATTCTAAATTAATTGGTTATTATTATATTAAGAAATTTACTAATGAATCTACTCTAACTAATGCTATTTCTACACAAAACTTATTTAATATTCCAATTAAGAAAATTTCCCTTTCTGATCAACATTTATATATTGTTAAAGCAGACATTATGCTTTCTTTAAATAAAGAGTTGCAAAATAAAGTTGACATATTTTTAAAACGGTTAAAATCAAATGTTACAAATATTAATTTAACAAATAAACTTTCAAGTTTTTACGAATTAGATTTTAAAACATTTTTATCTGAAATTAAAAAACAAAAAATTGAAATTGCTCTGAAACAACAAGACGAGTGGGAAGAATATTTTGATAGTTACAAAAAAGAAATCGATGAATTAAAAAAACAAATAAATAAAACTGATAAGGAAATTGACAAATTAGTTTATGAGCTATATGGATTGTCTGAAGAAGAAATAAAAATAATTGAAACTGTAAAATAATGGCTGAAAAAGTTATAAAGACAAATATCCAATGTCAAAACATTGCACCTATAGAAAATTTGGTAAGGGAAATAAAATCAAATTCTTAAAAAATAGGTGTATTTGCAAATAATGGTAGCGGTAAAACATTTATAAGCCGTCTTTTTAGATTAACTGAAAAACAAACTGAACTTAAACTTGATGAAAAAGGTATAAGTCCAACAGATAAAATAATTACTCTTGGTAAAAAAAGTGGTAGTTTCTCGTTTTCAATTACTAATAGTGATGGTATATTAAAAGAGGATTTTAAAATTCAAATTGATAAAGGTGTTATACCTACTATTCCTAAAACAGAATATTTATATCACACCTTTAATCAAGACTATGTAGAAGAAAATATCAGAGCTTTAAGTTATGAAAAAGATAGTGAAATTGAAGGGTTTATTTTAGGGAAAATAAATATTGATTTGAAAGACGATGAAGATAAACTTAATAAAATATTTAAAGAAGGTTCTGAACTAACAAAGCAAATAGAAATAGAAATAAACAAATATGTTGAAGAAAATATTAGCAATATTCAAAACATTAAAAGGCTTAGTGATTATAAAATTCTTGAATCACAAAATATTTTCAATGGTATAGAATCAGAGAAACAAATAGTTTCTAAATCATTTAACGAATTACTTGAAGACTACAATAAGGTTAAATCAGTTCCGGAAAACTTAGAAGATATTCAATCTATTGATCTTATAAAAATTGATTATAAAATACTTAATGAAATAAAAATCGATTGCAAGAAAGAATTTAGTTTAAGTTCATTAGCTGAGGATTTTAAAAAGAAAATTAAGGAAAAGCAAGATTTTATAGAATCTGGAATGGAGTTATTGAATAATGACTCTGAAAAGGGTAAATGTCCTTTTTGCGAACAAAAATTAGAAAATAATGCATTGGCATTAATTGATAGTTATACAAAATACCTTAATGATATTGAGGCTAAAACTATTAAGCAATTCAAAAACAATATAGAAATATTAGAAAAATATTTAATCGCATTTAACAATGTTGAGAATGATAATTCCAAAAGAATTAATGAGTTTAATAGTTATAAAACTAAATATATTCCATCTAGCAAAGAAATTGAACTAAATAAGTTAGATACAAAAACTATTAAAGATGAAGTTGAACTTATTGTTAAATCAATTAAAGAAAAAATAAAGAATATTAGTATTTCAATTGAAATTACTGAAGAA
>PCSS01000050.1 GCA_002771395.1 Bacteroidetes bacterium CG23_combo_of_CG06-09_8_20_14_all_32_9
AAACTCTGACATTTGATGTTGGGTAATTTTGAAAAAATGTGTAATTTTATGCCCCAAATTTGATGACTTTTAAGAAGTCTGTATGTTTGTAAAAGTAATGATTTTTTATTTAATAAATTAAATTAACATCAATAGAAATTTACCGATTTTAGCAGCAGTTTGCCCAATTTTTCCCCAGTTTACTTTTTTCAGGCTATTATTGTCAATCACCATTTTTCCGGTTTCGGTGCGAAGTACATTAATCATTTGCACACCTTTATCGAAACCTACTTCTTTAAAAACCTGTTCGGTAGTTGAAAGAAGTTGAGGAAATTTACCGCTTTTGGGGTCATAAAGTTTTGAAAGGTCGAGAACAAGATTATTGTTTTCGTCAACAATTACAGGAAACATTGAAGGATCAAATCTTTTGCCGTTCAGATTAAATGCTAATCCTTGAAGTACTTGGTCTTTAATTTCCGGTGGCACCTGACTGATTACATCATTCATAGTGTTTACTTTTTTAAGTTCTGGAACTTTATCATAAACCGCTGAGGCAATACCATTTGATTCGTACAACGGAACGCGCATTTTTAGTTCAATGCCACCGTCTTTTTCAATTGGTTCGCCAACTATTTGTGCACCTTTAATTATACCGTCAACTTTTGTATAAATAAAATCGCTGGTTGCAATCATGTCGTTAACAGTGGTTTCGCTTGTAACTTGTACTCCTTTAACAATTTCAAGCAGATTACGTTGTGCATCAACTGTTGCACCACGGCGAGCCATTGCTTTTGCCTGAGCTACATTTTTGAATTTTTCGTTATCAATTACCGAAAACCCCTTTGCTTCAACAAATTGTTCAGTCCAGTTAATTGAACCGTTTGGTTTATTAGTTATCAAAGGTTTTGATTGCTGAATAACCTGCTCATAATTAATAGGTTTAATTTCGGCATTGGTAATTTCAACGGGTTTTTGTTCATTTACAGGTGTAACTTGCTTTCCGTTTGGTTCTTTATTATTTGTATTTGTGTTTAACTCAACCGCATTCACATTCGTTTTACCGGTAGAATTATTGGGTTTAGTGTTGGTTTTTGAACTATCGGGAACTGCAACAGTTTGTTCTGTTACAACTTTCGATTTCTTATTTTTTTTCTTATTTTTTGACTGGGAATAAGAGGAGTAAGAAAACGCCATTACTAAACCCATCAGTAGTACAACTATTTTAGTCTTCATAAGTTAAATGTTTTAATTTTACACTGCAAAAATAAAGATTTTTATTGAACAAAAAAAATAACTACTCATTATCATATTTTTTACCACATATATACTCACATTTTTTTTTGATAAAATTTTACGAAATTCGGCTCTTAATTTATAGATGTATAATGGCTGATTATTATTCAAAAAATCGTATTTTTATTTTGTCATTTTTATTTATAACTACCTGTAATAATTTTATTTATGCACAGCAAAATCAAATTCTGAAAACTTATGAAAACATTTCACCTGCAAACATTGATGATAAAATTTTGCAAATGTCGTCTTCGCTTAAGCAAAATAAAATTATAGAATATACGCTTCCAACAGATTCTGTTCCGGTTTTTAACGATTTAATTTACGAAATCCGCATTACTAAACTTAGCCTTACAATTCCCATTACACTTGATTATAACCAAACCGTAAAAAAATATATTGATTTTTACACTATTAAAAAACGTGAACTTATTTCTAAAATGCTTGGAATGAGTCAATATTATTTCCCATTATTTGAATCAGCTTTAGATAGATATCACTTACCCCTTGAATTAAAATATTTAGCGATTGTTGAATCTGCACTTAATCCTACTGCCCGCAGTAAATCGGGTGCTGTAGGACTTTGGCAATTTCTTTTACCTACTGCACAAATGCTTGATTTAAAGATAACCTCATTTATTGATGAGCGGCAAGACCCCGTAAAATCTACAGAAGCTGCTTGCCGATATCTCGAATATCTTTATAATACATTTAAAGATTGGCAATTAGTATTGGCTGCTTATAATGGCGGCCCGGGTGTAGTAAGAAATGCAATTATTCGTTCAGGCGGTAAAACCGATTTTTGGGAACTGTGTCCGTATCTTCCTCCCGAAACTCAAGGCTATGTTCCTGCATTTATTGCACTTACTTATATTATGAATTATCCTGTCGAACACAATATCCATCCCGATGTTTCTAAATTATTTTATTATCAGGTTGATACGGTTATGATTAATCAACCATTATATTTTACTTCGGTAGCAAACGCTCTTAAAATACCTCTTGAAACAATTCGTTTTTTAAATCCTGCCTATAAAACTAATTATATCCCAAAAAGCGATGAATATGTGTCTTTGGTACTTCCGGCAAATAAAATTTCAACTTTTATTAGTAATCAGAGAACAATTCTTTGTTATTCTTTTCCATCGGATACAATTTCAGAAATAAAAACCTGTTCTGCCGATGAATCGCGAACATTAATAACTTATATAGTTAAAAAAGGCGATTATCTGAATAAACTTGCATTAAAATACCATTGCTCAGTTAAAGAAATAATGGAATGGAACAATCTTACAGTATTCAGCTTAACTACAGGTTCTATTTTAAAAATATGGGCTCCTGATAATATGGCTTCTTCAATGATTGATATTTCTGATAACGAAACAATCATTCAAAAATCTTTTACTCAAAAGTCGGTTGTTTATACAGTTCAGGAAGGAGATACCTTATATAGTATTTCTCAGAAATTTACAGGCACAACTGTTGCCGAAATTATGCAATTAAACCAACTATCAAAAGAAAGCGCTTTGGTACCCGGTACGCAATTAAAAATTAACATCTTTTAGTTACTATTCACGTCATTTTTCAAAAACTGGTAAAAGTGTTAACATTTATAGCATCTTTGTGAATCTTTGTGTCTTCAGAACTCATGATTTGAGACGAATTGTCAAA
>PCSS01000051.1 GCA_002771395.1 Bacteroidetes bacterium CG23_combo_of_CG06-09_8_20_14_all_32_9
TATTAACTGATATTAACTGAATTATTGTTTAAATACTCTTTGGGCTGAGTAGTTACAATTGCTTTTATATGATTGCCAAATAGCCACATCGCTAAACATTTGTACAATAACAATATAACAATTTATCCATATAACAATTATGAACAATTTATCAAAAAAGTAGTTTGCGATTGCATTACCGAAAAATTGATTAGATAGCGAGTTCTGGTCTTTGTGGCGAAAAAGACTTGCCGCCAAGGCGCTAAGGCGCCAAGTTATCACAAAGGGAAAATAAAAGAACATGGTAAAATCAATATAAAGTGTTAACCAGGAAATGAAAAATGCCGTAATTTGTGTATTTTTTCGTTGAGCAGTTTACAATTTGATAATGGAGTGATGAATAATTTTTAAATCTTTAAGATTTTAGTTTATTATTTTGCCTCAATTACAAATTCTGTTCTGCGGTTTAATGCACGTCCTTCGGGTGTATCGTTAGTCGCTACAGGTTTGGTTTCACCGTAACCGTGAGTAGAAATTATACGCTCTTTATTTAGACCCATTAAAATAAGATAATCGCTTACGGCTTTTGCACGAAGTTCGCTAAGAATTTGGTTGCTGTTATTATCGCCTTCATTATCGGTATGCCCCTGTATAGAAATTTTAATCTGAGGGTTTTCCTGTAAGTATTCAAGGAAATTATCAAGAACCACAAGGCTCGATTTCTCAAAAACTGCATTGTTCGACGAAAAATAAATATTGTTCAACTTAACAGTAGTTCCTACTTCAACGGGTTTTATCTCAAAATTAATTTTTACAGGCGTTTCCTTTTTTATTTCCTTAATTTTAATATATTCAGAAATAAAAGCATATTCTTTCTTTTTAACTGTCATAATAAATTCATCTTCGGGCTTATCAACAGGAATGGCTATTGCATATTTTCCTGTCATTTTATCAACCATGCCTTCTGTAACTCTGTTAGTTTTTACATCTTTTATCTCTACTTTAGCATCTTGTACAGATTCGCCCTGTTCGTCCTTTATTTCACCTTTAGAAATTAAAATTTCTACAGGACGGGCTTCATCATACAAATCAAACGAATAAATATCCCATCCGTTTGAACCTTGTAATTTATTTGACGAAAAATATGCTTTTTTCCCCGATGTGCTTACAATAAAACCAAGTTCATCGCCATCGGTATTAATTGGGTAGCCAATATTTTTAGGTTCTGTCCAAGTGCCGTCGGGTTGTATTTTAGAGTAATAAATATCGTAACCGCCAACGCCATCTCTATTATCAGACGAAAAATAAAGCGTCTGGCTATCGCTGTGTATAAATGGTGATTTTTCGTTGCCATGTGTATTTATCA
>PCSS01000145.1 GCA_002771395.1 Bacteroidetes bacterium CG23_combo_of_CG06-09_8_20_14_all_32_9
ATTTTCCATCTTCGGCAGTAATTGTTCCAATGGTCGTAGAACTAATACGAACACTTGCATAGCTTACCGGTTCATCGTCTGAAACTGAATAAACACTACCTTTTAATATGATTTTATTTTCGTTTTGTGAAAATAAAATATAAGGATAAATAATAACAAAAATTAAAAACAGACGAAACATCCCTGATTTTTTTTTCAAACCTACACTAATTTTAGAAATAAAGCAAATAAACTATAAGTATTATTAATAAATGTATTTAATACCTTACCAGTTATTTCTTCGCACATTTTGGTAAAATATTTTTTTTACGCAAAGACGCAAAGAGAATTTTAAAACGCAAAGACGCAGAACAGATATTTCTTTGCATTCTACTATATAACTCTTTTTCATAAGGTTAAATATCAAGTAGAAATATATAGAAGAAATAAATAGAAATAGAAGAAATAGATAGAAATAGAAATATGTAGTGAGTTTTTATTTTCTACGTTATTTCAATTTTATTTCAACAGGTATTTTCCCCCGTGAAAATCCCTGTTAAAATTATTTTAAAAAAATATGAAACGATTGCATATTATTTTTAATTTTTCGATGTTTTTGCTCAAAAAAACAACCATTGGTATAGCTTGTTATCTAAAAAAAATGATAATATACCCGTAGCGATGTACTTTCCTAAATGTATAGCAGTACGGCGGCATAGTTCAACTTAATTTTATCCTCAATTTCTTCCTGCCTTTTATTAATTTGCAGTTTTAAAATATTTTTCTACCTTTACTTAATTTTTGTTGAAACTGATGATAAAATCTTAATATGTTATGTGTAATGCTAATAAAGACAGGAATTTTTACTAATGAAAGAAACTATTGAATTAAATACCGAATTTGATTTGCAACAATATTTATCTGAATTTTCATTTTGTGAAAACTCAAATCTTTTTTATGAAGGACAAAATACAAGGGTTAAATACATTTATTTAAATAACGGAATAAAACTTCCAAAGTTCATTAATGAATTTTGGACATCAAAACAACGTCAGGCAAACTCCATCCACGAAGTTTCTTATCGTGCTTGTTTCAAACCACAGCTACCAAGATTTTTTATTGAATTATTAACACAACCAAAAGACATTGTTTACGACCCATTCTCTGGAAGAGGCACAACAATTATTGAGGCATCTCTTCTAAACCGAAAAGTAATTGCAAACGACATTAACCCTTTAAGCGAAATTTTATGCAAAGCACGGCTCTTTATTCCAGACCTAAATATACTAAAACAACGACTTGACAGTATTGAAATAAGTAATGACATTAAAACCGAAATTGACCTTCTAATGTTTTTTTATCCGGAAACATTAAAGGAAATTTTATCCATACGACAATACCTAATTGAAAAGAAAAATTCTGAAAAAGAAGATAAAATTGACTCTTGGATAAGAATGGTAGCCACAAACAGATTAACCGGTCATTCTAAAGGATTTTTTTCGGTATATACCTTACCACCAAATCAAGCGATTTCAGCAAAAAATCAGAAAAAAATAAATGAACAAAAAAATCAAAAGCCAGAATATAGAAATACTAAAGAAATAATTTTAAAAAAGACGAAAGACCTTATCCGAACTATTTCACATCAACAAATTGAATTGCTGAAAAGAACTGGTGAAAAGGCAATTTTTTTGAGCAAAGACGCAAGGGAAACAAATGAAATAAACAATAATAGTGTTCAACTTACCGTAACATCACCACCTTTTTTAGATGTTGTTCAATATGCTGATGATAATTGGCTGAGATGCTGGTTTAACAATATTGATGCTGAAGAAGTTGGAAGGAAAATTACAATGTCAAAGAAGATTGAAGATTGGTCTAATATAATGAGTAATGTTTTTAAACAACTTTACCGAATAACAAAACCAATGGGATATGTTGCATTTGAAGTAGGTGAGGTGCGTAATGGTAAAATACGGTTGGATGAGTATGTTGCAGAAATTGGTATTAATCAAGGATTTTCTTGCATTGGAATTATGATTAACGAACAAATATTTACCAAGACGGCTAACCTTTGGGGCGTTTCAAATAATGAAAAAGGAACTAACACAAATAGAATTGTAATATTTCAAAAGAGATAAAAAATGAAAATTTCAAAAGAATTAGAAGGCGTAATAGATCAAATGTTGAAACCACTTAAAGGACTTTCCTTCAATATAGTGATTGAAGGATTGTCTGGTTTTAAGGTAATTCCATTTGATAAAAATGATTACAAGAACAAATCTGTTTTAGAAAAGTTAAAAAATGTAGCAAAGATTGCGGAACAAAAAATAAACAAAAAAGGAATTCTGCGGCCACGACCGAATGAAGTAGGAAACGATATTGAGCCATTTGTTAAAGACGCACTTAACGAAATTGAATATAAAGCCAACACCCCCATCTACCAAAGACGGCAAAAAGAAATCAACAAGGTATCTTGATATTGAATTTACTGATGAATTTGATCAAATAAATTATCTTGAATGTAAAACATTCAACATAAAAAATGTAGATACCACACAAAGGTCATTTTATTTATCTCCATCGGAAGATTTTAAAGTTACCGCCAACGCTCATCATTTTGCAATCTGTTATGAAATTAATGTTGTTGGACGAAAAGGGAAAAACAATATCTACAAATGCAATAGTTGGAAAATATTAAACTTGGAAGCACTTCAATTAGATGTAAAATATGAATTCAACTCTGACAATGCAGGAATGTATAATGAGAAACTAATTTTAGCTGAAGGAAAAATATAAAGTGGCACATACACATAACAGTTTACGTTTAAAAAAGCTGGGCATTTAACCCATATAATTGTCAAACCGCTACAAAGTTATAAATTATTTTGTAATTGTCAAATTGCACAAAGTTGCCCGGTTTTTTTAAGCGTGTGTTACCGCTATGTAAGTTGATGTCAACGAGTTAAAACCGTTTGTGCTTTGTTATAGTTGTCAACGAGAACGTAGTAAATTCAAGTCAGGGCAAGGGTTGTGAGAATGCACAAAATATTTGTGCGT
>PCSS01000014.1 GCA_002771395.1 Bacteroidetes bacterium CG23_combo_of_CG06-09_8_20_14_all_32_9
CTGCCCGTCCCAATATGCATTTACAAAAGAATAATCGCAATGCACATAACTAAAAATCTTTGCTCCGGCATTATCGTATGAATTTCTGCCAAATTTTAAAAAATAATAATCATAAGTCATTTCGGCACTATAATGCGCATCATAAGCGGCATTATCCTGATTGGTAGTGGTATTCCAATAATTATCAGAATCTGTAAAATCAACTGCTGAAGTGGAACTTGTACTATTGTTCAAATCGTAAGTTTCAATTCCGCCACCTCTTCCGGCTTCTCTTAATCTATAAGTTCCTGCATAACTGTCGGTTGTAATTTGTTTTGTTCCGCAATACTTTGTAACTGCTGTTCCTAAAACATCTGAAGAAATTATTCGGTTCTTTGTTTTAACAACCTTTCCGGAATTAGCATCAACATAAACATAATTCCTGCTTAATGGTTTAATTGCATAAATATCAAATTTATATGTAAGAACATATTTATCATTAACAGGTAAAATGATTAATTCACCTTTGGGTTTTGAAATATTATTTTCGTCCCATAAGTATTTATCTGCTTTTATGTATTCAAGGGCATTTTTAAAAGCCAATTCCTGATTTATACCCGGTTCAACATTTATTTCGGAAAATATACTTATTTCACCATTTGCTGAAGTAACCCATATTCCCTTTGAATGTGTATAATATCTGTCGTTTTCGACTAATACATTTTTATAATATAAATTATATCTGTTGTGAACATATCCCAATTTATCAGATTCCTGACTTACTAAACGAAATTCATGATTTACCGATAAATGTAAAGTTTTAACAAGCCATGCTTTGGCATCAGATTCAATTAAAGAATTATTTTTTAATTTTATAAACTTTATTTTTTTTGATTTTTCATCAACTCTAACAGTTTTGCTTTGTTTTACAATGTCTTCGGCAGATTTATTGGTAAAAACCTGCGTGAAAACCATTGATGGAATCAAAAAAACCAATAAAAAAATGATAGTTGTTTTCATAATATTAAAGGTGAAACTTAAATTATTGTAAATACTAACGCTCAAAATTACAATAGTTTTTTAATAAAAATGTTTTTAATTGAATTTTAAAATCATTTAGTGTAAAGACAAATTAAACTTTCAAAAGGTTGCTTATTTTTTTAGAAATTGTGGCTCTAATTAAAAACGATATTGGTGAAAAAAATTGCAATTCTTTGTAAAAAATGTATAATAAATAGAGTCTGTCCATAATGTCGTCATTGGTAGCCGAAATTGTTTATCTTTTTTGATATGCGATACAATTTTTTAAAGCGGTATTGTAATTTCTCACTCGCAAAATAGCAATTTTACTTGCAAATATTAAGAACTTACAAAATCCTAAAATCCGCAAGTTTTAAAAACAATTTTCTTTTTAACACAGAAAACACAAAGAAAGCAAAGAGTTACACAGAATAATTTTTTTACCCAATATCTTTGTGTTACTCTATGCTCATCACTGTGAACTCGGTGTTTATAAAAACACTTGCGGAATTTAGGAAAATGTATATATAGAAAATAATATTTTGGCGATAGTAGCCCGTCTAATTTACTACTTTTGCACAAAAATCTTAATTTGAATACCGAATTATACATAGCAAGGCGAATTATGACAGGAAAAGGCGGAGGCAATCGTATTTCGCGGCCTATTGTTACAATAGCTGTTATTGGTATCGCTTTAGGGCTGGTGGTAATGATTATTTCAGTTGGGGTTGTAGCCGGTTTTAAAGCTGAAATAAGAAATAAAGTGTTTGGCTTTGGTTCTCATATACAGATAATTAACTACGATGCAAATTATTCTTACGAAACAACTCCTATCAAAAAAAACCAGGATTTTCTTTCGGAATTTAAAAAAATAAATGGTATAAAACATATTCAGATTTTTGCCACAAAACCCGGAATTATTAAAACCACAGACAATATTCAAGGTGTTATTTTAAAAGGAGTTGATTCCAATTTCGACTGGAGTTTTTTTGATAAATATATGGTTTCGGGCTCTCATTTTGTTTTACCCGACAGCGGAAAATCCAATGAAGTTGTAATTTCTAAAAAGTTATCACAGTTACTTAATCTTAAAACCGGCGATAATTTGCCTATGTATTTTATTCAAAACCCGTCACGCATGCGCAAATTTAAGATTTCGGGAATTTATCAGACTTATTTAGAGGAGTTTGATAAAATGTTTGTGCTTGCCGATATCCGTCATATTCAAAAACTTAACGACTGGAGCGAAAATCTTATATCGGGTTTTGAAATTACAATAGACAATTTTGATAATCTTGATGTAATAGCTAATAACATTTTTGATGTAGCAGGAACAAAAATTTTACCCGATGGCAGCAAATTACGAATTCAGACAATAGTTGAGAAATATCCTTATATATTCGATTGGATTGGACTGTTTAACACTAACTTATGGATAATTTTGGTGCTGATGGTTTTGGTAGCGGGATTTAATATGGTTTCCGGTTTGTTGATTATGATTTTGGAAAGAACTAATATGATAGGCATTTTAAAAGCTATAGGCGCAAAAAACATAAGTATCCAAAGGATATTTCTTTATAACAGTGCATTTCTTATAAGTCGTGGCTTGTTTTGGGGGAACCTGTTCGGAATAGGACTTTGCGTAATTCAATATTATTTCAGAATATTTACTCTCGATCAGACATCGTATTATGTTGAATATGTACCTATATCTCTTAGCGTGATACAAATTTTATTATTAAATGCAGGTGCTATGGCTGTTACTTTTATCATGCTAATTTTGCCTTCGTTTGTTGTTTCGCGAATAACGCCTATTAAGGCAATAAAATTTGATTAATATGAAACATCCATGACTAAATAAAGACACACAAGGGAATGATTATATTTGAGGTTAAGGTTGAGGTTAAGGTTAAGGGATGAGATTGAGAAAGATTGAAACTATTACCCCATCGA
>PCSS01000098.1 GCA_002771395.1 Bacteroidetes bacterium CG23_combo_of_CG06-09_8_20_14_all_32_9
CAGTAAACTACGGTTTTAAAATCTTGTCCGCCTCGAAAAATCTAATTTTTAGAACCCCTCTTAAATTGTTAAATTGAGTTTTGTCTTTACTTTTGTTGTTGAGTATTCACAAAATGTCAAATCTTAGGTTTTTAGTTATTGAAGGGAATATTGGAGCAGGCAAAACTACTCTGTCGCAGAAAATTGCAGCCGATTTTAATGCCAAACTCATTCTTGAACGGTTTGCCGAAAATCCTTTTTTGCCAAAATTTTACGAAAATCCTGAACGTTATTCATTTCCGCTTGAACTTGCATTTTTAGCCGACAGATATCAACAATTAAAAGAAGAACTTAGCAATCCCGATTTATTTCACCCCTTAACTATAGCCGATTATTTTTTTATGAAGTCTTTAATTTTCAGTAAACAAACACTTTCCGATGATGAGTATAATCTTTTCAGACAACTGTTTGAGATAATTTATAAATCGCTTCCCAAACCCGATCTTTTTGTGTATTTGAGCATGACAACCAAACGACTATTATATCAAATTAATTTAAGAGGACGAACTTACGAGCAAAATATTACTGCTCAATATCTTGAAAAAATTAATAGCAGTTATTTGGATTTTATAAAACAGCAAAATCAACTCACAATTTTAATTATTGATGTAAATAATTTGAACTTTGTAAATAATTTTGAACATTATCAGAAAATCACCAAAGCCATATTCAGCAACGATTACAAGCCGGGAACAACAACAATTATTCATTAAAATAAAAATAATTGTTAAAAAATATTTTTTTATTTATAAAACCCTGTATAAATTTGTGCCTTGAAATTTCTAAATTGAAACAAAACAATTAAATATCAAACCTTTATGAAAAGAAGCAGTATTATTTATCTTGCATCCATTGTGGTTGTAACCTTTGCATTAAGCAGTTGCACAGGATTAAAAAAGATGAAAAAAAATCAGGGCGTAATTAAATACACCCTGTCACCTAATCCTTTAGAAATGCATGCCGACAGTGTAGTAGTAAATGTTTCGGGTAAATTCCCCGAAAAATACTATCAGAAAAAAGTTACCTGCGAAATAACTCCTGTACTTAAATCGGCAGGCGGTACGGAAATACCTTTAAAAATGATAAAAGTTCAGGGCGAAAAAGTTCAGGATAACAATTCTGTAATTAAAACACTTGGCGGAGGCAGTTTTTCCTATACAGATAAAATCGCTTACACACCCGATATACGTGTTTGCGATGTAAACGTAAAAATTCATGCCTTTGTAAAGAAAAAATTTGTTGATTTTGACCTTGTTGCTATAGGCAATGGAACAATTGCAACGCCGGGCTTACTCGAAAAAGATTCGAAAGCTATTATTGCAAAAGATAAATTTGTTCGCATTTTCTCTGAAACAAAAGAAGCTAACATCATGTATGTTATAAATCAGTCAAATGTGCGCCCAGGCGAATTATCAAAAGATGAAATGAAAGCCCTGAAAAAATATTTGGCTAACGCACAAACAAATCCAAGAAAAGACATTAAAGGTGTAAACATTTCTTCGTATGCCTCCCCCGACGGAGCTGAAGATTTGAATGCTAAACTCTCAGTAAACCGCGGTACAAGTGCTACCGGCGTTATGAAAGGTGAATTTAAAAAATTTGAAAAAGCAAAAACGCAAGGATTCTTTAACGAAAAATCAACCGCCGAAGATTGGGACGGTTTCCAGAAATTAATGACAGCTTCAGATATTGCCGATAAAGACCTTATTATTCGCGTACTTTCTATGTATTCCGACCCGGTTCAGCGCGAAAAAGAAATTAAAAACATAAGCAAAGCTTATCTTCAGGTTGCCGATAAAGTTTTACCTAAATTAAGACGTTCAGTTTTAGTTGCTAATGTTGATAGCACCGGTCGTTCTGATGATGAACTTAACGCAACTTTCGATACGCTTCCCAGCGTACTTTCAGTTGAAGAACTTCTTTATACTGCAACTTTAACTAAAGACCTTAACCGTCAGTTAAAAATTTATCAAACAACTGCTTCACAATATCCTACTGAATGGAGAGGTTTTAATAATTCAGGTTTTGTTTTAATTCAGCAAAATAACAATGCAGATGCTAAAACACAATTCGAAAAAGCAAAATCGTTGAACGCAGGTAATACAATTGTTCTTAATAACCTTGGTGCCTGTGCTTTAAGTGATGGTGATTTTACAAAAGCTGAGGAATATTTTAAATCGGCTGGCGGGGCAGGTTCAGAAGTAAACTATAATCTTGGTATTTGTGCAGTTAAAAAAGCCGACTACACCGGTGCTGTTACATATTTTGGTTCGGCTTGTACATTTAATGCCGCTTTGGCTAAACTCCTGAGCGGAAATCCCGATGCTGCAAGCAAAGCTATTGATTGCGCCGACGATAAGGAACGCGATATGATGTATTATCTTAAAGCTGTTATTGGTGCTCGCCAGGCTAATACCGATTTAATATATAACAGTCTTCGCGCTGCTATAGCCAAAAATGCTAAACTTGCCGGCGATGCAAAAACCGATATGGAATTCTTTAAATATTTTAACGACGATTCCTTTAAGTCAGTTGTAAAATAAGGTGGGTTCTAAAAATTCATTTTCAGATGTTTTTTACCCCGTCCCTTAAAGTGTGAAACATCTGAAAATCAGGTTGCATTTAGGGGTTGGGGATATCTGATTTTTCAATTTTTATAAGTTCGCTTTAAAAAATAGAAACATAGAAAAGTCATCAAAAATAAAAACTATTTTTTTTTATTTTTCAAAAAAGATATATATTTATATGACAAATAAATTCCGGATTTGCTAATGGAAAAAATTGAACTTAAGCATATTATACACAATGATGAGGATAGAATTTTATTGTCTTTCCCATATATTAAAGGCAATTCTTATGACATAGCCATTCGAAAATTACAGGGTCGGTTATGGAGCAGGACATACAGCAATTGGCATATTCCATTAACAGAAGATTATTATAAAAATGTGAAACAATGTTTTGGTGGTTTAGACTGCGAAATTGTGGATTTAGTACATCCCGATAAAAATGCAAAAGAGCAAAAAGAGCAGGTAAAAGATGACAAACTAAAACAA
>PCSS01000041.1:0-2600 GCA_002771395.1 Bacteroidetes bacterium CG23_combo_of_CG06-09_8_20_14_all_32_9
CCCTTTAGGGAATTTAAGGGTGCGGGGAGGCAAATATTAATGAAAGTGAAAGGTTTTTAAAATTATAATCATCATATTAATCACAAAAATCAAATGACTTTATTCAAATGCAAAATCTTACTATACAGTTAAATCAAATCCCCGACAGCTTAAAAAACTTGCTTATTTTACAAAACGAAATATGGTTAACTGATATTGCAAACGACACTTCCGGCTTTTTTCAGGCAGATGCTATGTCGTTCCTCGAAACTGCTAACGATACTATTTATCCCCGCAGTATCTGGGTAAAAGATTTAACACAAACAAGAGCGATGCCTGCTGCAAGGCAACCCGGTAACGATGAGGAAATTCCCTGCGGATTAGATGTCGCTCCAAATCCTGCAAGCACTTTAATTAAAATTACTATATCTGCGGAATATATAGGCTATACAGTTGAAATACATAATAACAACGGACAGGTAATTAAAATTTTAAATACCGTGAATACTTCTAATCCCGTTTCTGTTGATATTTCGCACTATGCCAAAGGTAAATATTATGTGTCTTTACGAAACGGTTCCGAAACTATTTGCGTAAAACAGCTTGTGGTAGAATAATTCAAATGAATAAATTTGTTATCATAATAATTTTATTACTGTTGGGTAGTTATACAATTGCCCAACAGCCATATCTAAATAAAACCTTTGTTTTTGATAATAACAATTATATTCATACTATTATTCCAACTGACAGTGGATATATATTAGGAGGATGTTATAGGAATGCAATTACATTGGTTGATTCAACAGCTAACGAGAAATGGACAAAAAGCTACTCTTTTAGTCCCTTGTCTTCATGGATAGGCGATGGTAGCCCTAACGCAATACACAAAACAGGTAGTGGAAACTACATTGCCGGCGGTACAATACAAAACGGCATTGCAACAATTAACAAAGTATATCTAATAAAATATTCAAACACATTTGATACAGTATTGACTAAAATTATATTATCAGATGTAACTTGTGACGGATGCTTAAATGTTATAAATTCATTTATAAACACTTTAGGGAAATATATATTAATAGGAGCAGATTCAAAGGATAGTACAGGAAATTACTTCCAAAACAAATACGAAAACGGACTATTACTTAAATTAGATACAAATGGGACAACAATAAATCATAAACTTTTCGGAAGCACCATTGATCATGACTGGTTAAATACAGGTCTTCAAATGGGCAATAATTATTATTTATTTGGTGGAACCTATAGTTATGCATCAGGTGGTGTTGTTGGTTTTGACAGATTAGATGGCTGGGTAGTAAAAACAGATTTACAGGGAAATGAAATTTTAAGTGCAGCTTTTGGAAACCCTGTTCTTTCTGATAGAGAGTTTACATATGCTCTAATGTTACCAAATAATAGAATTATTACAGGAAGAGATAAAGGAATAGCAATACATTCAAGCGGGTTTAGGATGTACCAACCTTGGGCAATAATATTAAATAATGATTTAAGTGTTTTCAAAGAGTTTTATTTTAAAAATACTTTTCATCAGGTGATACATTATTTAACAGCAATTTTGAACAAGCAATAATGAACGAAGATTCATCCATATCTTTTTTAGGAAGGAATGTTGCCCTCAGTATAACTAACATGACTATTATATTTTCAAATGCCTTCATTTTAAATATAAATAGAGACTATAAAGTTAATTACTATCGTGAGTTTAAACATAATGGAGGAGATTTTACAAGCATTAATCCTAATGTAATAACTACAACAGCCGATGGTGGTTATATTTTTGGTGGTTATGTATATGATAACACTCTTATTCCACCCCAGCAATCCTTGCTTGTAAAAACCGATAGTTTAGGTTGCGATGGATTTCACAGTTGTGATGACACAACACTTGTTTGCCAAATACTGCAAGCCCCCGATACCGCCTGTAAAAACGATACGGCATGGTTACATGTGAAATTTAAAGGCAGAAGTGCACCTTATTTTATATATGCAAATACAACCCTTGCATTGGATTCTATTTATTACCCATACACTTTACCTTTATGGATAGATACACTTGTGCCATACATACCCACAACATTAGGAATGCAGCAGGTAATAATAAAAGTAAATGACCCCTGGGGCTGGTTTAATTCCGATACTGTTCAAATATTTGTAAAAAACTGCGGAACAGGCAGTATTGCAGAAACATGGTATCCCAAAAAAGTAGAGATATACCCAAACCCTGCTACTAATGAGTTGCATGTAAAAATAAGAACAACATTAACTGCTCCTGTAACCATAACAATATACAATATGCAGGGCAAAACTGTAAAACAAATAACTACAAAACAAAATGAAAATGTAATAGATATAAGCGGGTTGGAGCAGGGAGTATATGGGGTAAGGGTTGTTGGGGATTTTAATGTTGTAGAAAGGTTTGTGAAAATGTGAAAAATGTATGATGTCAGAAGTCAAATGTTATGTACATTTGACATCTGACATAATCATGCTAATCAAAAAAATCAGTGGTTCAGACAATTATAAAAAAAATATAATTATACAAAAATGAAAACAATTATTTTAATATTCTTTTTGATTTTTAGCATTAAAGT
>PCSS01000041.1:2663-5677 GCA_002771395.1 Bacteroidetes bacterium CG23_combo_of_CG06-09_8_20_14_all_32_9
CCTTTGTCTCCATTATTATATGGGTGGGGTGAACCTGCACAAATATATGTTTTAAAAGTATATAATAATAAACTCCTTGTTGCTGGTGCAATAAGGAAAATTGGTAATTATGTCTTGCCTCAACCACAATTTGGGGCTTGGAGTAGACCATTAACATGGGATGGGTATATATATGATTCAATTCCTGGATTATATAATTTTAGTGACGTTGTTGACTGCTTTGCAGAATTTAACAATAAGTTATATTGTTCAGGGTACTTTCAGAATGTTAATAACTTACCAAACACAAAATATATTGCCCGTTTTAATGGTACAAATATGGAAGCATTAGCAAATAGTACTCCGAATGATAAACCTTGGGTTTTAAAAGCAAAAGATTATTTGTATCTCGCAGGGCATTTCTCATTAATAGGAAGCACTCCTTATGGCTATGTTGCCAGATACAACGGAACTAATTATTCATCTCTCGGAGTAGGTGTACAAGGTACGAATCCAACTGTATATGCTATGACAGAATATAATAACGAGATTATTATAAGCGGTGGATTTGATTGGGTTGGTAATATATATGTACCTAATGGTATTGCTGCATGGAATGGCATGGCATAAATTAAAAGACGAATATTTGGCTACACCTAATAATATGGTTGTTGATACTATTAATAATTTTCTTTACGTAAGTAGTCAGGAATATAGTACCGATACCACAAGCGGTTTAAAAAGATGGGATGGATATAATTGGGATGATTTACATATACCTGGTACAAATTTCTATCCGTTTAAACTTTGTATGTATCATAAGGAACTTTATGCATCATTATTTTTTAATATAGATACTATTTTAATGCGTTATGATGGTTCAACATGGCTTAACATTACTGGTTTAAATTCTAATGTAAGTGATATGTGTGTTTATAATGATGACTTATACATTGCAGGATATTTTACAATGGCTGGTACCGATAGTGTTAATGGAATAGTTGCTTTACATGTTGAGCCGCCAACCGGTTGTAACTGGCTTATTCCACGTGTATTTACAAATAGCGATACGTTTTATCTCGGAACTGGTCAGGCAGATGTGCAATTTTACAATAACAACGCTTACGCAGAAACATGGCAATGGAACTTTGGAGATAGTGGAACAGATAATATAAAAGACCCTTTACACAGTTATACATTAGCAGGCACTTATACAGTAACTGTTACAGTAACAGAAGACAGTTGTACAAAAACAGATACTGCAACAATATGGGTTTTAAACGGAAACAATTTAGAAGAATACACAAAAGAAAAACTGAATTTTAAACTTTACCCTAACCCAACAACTGGAGGTATAATAGTAGAAGTAACTTTGCCAAACACCACACCCTCAGAGTTGCGTGCATATAGTAGTTACGGCAGTTTGCAAGGCAAATTTGCTTTACATCAAGGTTTCAATAAAGTAAATATTCCTGCAAGCCAATGGGCAAGCGGAGTTTCGTTGGCAGGGTTATATGTTAATGGTAAGCAGGTGCTGGTGGAAAAGGTGGTGAAGAAATAAATAAATGTATTTATGTTTTTGATTAAACCACAGACATGGCTATACTTTGAATGGCTTAAATTTATACTTTTTTCAAATGGTAATCAGTAAACAGTAATCGGTAATCAGTTAGAACACACCGATTACTACTGATTACTAAATGTACAATTTTATCCCGTTTTTAGTATAAATACAATAACATTGGTCTGGGGGGTACGGACCAGGAATTTGCCTTCTCACTTATTCAAAGTATTGCCATTAACTTCTTCTTCAACTGCACGTACTTCTTTAGCAATTGCATCGCCATTGTCATTATAACCCATAGTAAACTCAACTGAATCGCCTTCTTTTAAATCGTTAAAGTCGGTATCAACAAGGTTTCCGTAATGAAAGAAGAGATTATTAGGTGGATATTTTATAAAACCAAATCCATTTTTCAGGCTTAAAATATTACCATTAAGCCTAACACCGGTAAGTTCTGTATGAGTTGAAACAACAGGACGCGGTACAACTTGC
This sequence comes from Bacteroidetes bacterium CG23_combo_of_CG06-09_8_20_14_all_32_9, assembly GCA_002771395.1. Lineage (GTDB taxonomy): Bacteria > Bacteroidota > Bacteroidia > Bacteroidales > GWA2-32-17 > GWA2-32-17. The sequence goes on from PCSS01000041.1 coordinate 4,699, forward strand.
TGAACAAATAGTTTTACAACTTTTTCGTCCTCATTGGTTAACCCGTTGTCAATAAGTTCGTGCATTGCAATGGGATACGAAACTTCGTTAAGTAAATCCTGCGAAGTGCGTGTAATTACTTTTTGTCCCTCATCATTAAAAAATTCAAAATCCCAACTAAGAACCATCACGCGGGTTCCAAGAGTATTCAGTTTACGAACTAAAGGAACATAATCGCCATCGGATGCAATTAGCACAATTACATCAAATTGCTTGTAAAATGCCAATTCAAATACTTCAAGAGCAAGCCATAAATCAATACCTTTTTCGTTTTTTGTTCCAAAAAAAGTGCGTACTGGAAAGTAGTGGGTAACAACACCTTCTGACATTAAGATATCATCAAAAACACGGTCATAATAAAGCAAATTGCCTTTCTGGCTGGCATCTTGTGCACCTAAACGACTTCTAAAGTAGTGCGCATCAACAATTTGACATAAGCCAATAGGTGTGTTTTCTTCTTCCGATATTTTTTGACGAATAAAATTATGCAATCCCGAAATGCTTATTCTGCTTTTTCGTGAGTGATTGTAATTGTAATAGTTACTGATGTGCAGGAAGTAATTCCCGTCGTAAAAAACACCAACTTTTGAAAGAACAGTTTTATTTTTCATAATGGTATATATATTAATTAATTAAATAATCTATTTAAATATTTGGTAATTAAAATAGATGACAAAGATACTAAAAAGTATTGTACAATTTTTAATAATTATTGAGTAATTTTCTCAATACTTGCAGATAAAAGTAAATTGAAATGACGAGCAAACGAACATTTTGAACGAGTTTAATGTAGATTGATAGGATTGAGAGCGTTTTCAATCTTTGTTTTTATTATTCCACCGAATTACGAATTTTTTATTCACCCCGTTGGATAATTACCTTATTAAATAGCTTCATCCTTGTGAAATATGCTTCGCATTTCACTTGGTAAACATTTAAT
>PCSS01000017.1 GCA_002771395.1 Bacteroidetes bacterium CG23_combo_of_CG06-09_8_20_14_all_32_9
ATTTCAAATAGGAATTGATATAACAGGCGTTTGCTTTCAGTGGCGATTTTACCGCTAAAATTTCCACGAAGAACTGCACTTCAGGATTTACTACTTTCCTATCCTGCGAGCCACTGTCCCGTTACTGACAGTAAACACCTGTTAGTGGTAGTTATTGTTTTATTATTTTTTTTGTCATAATACCATCTTCAGTTATTATTCCGATTAAATATGTCCCTTTTAATAATTGAGTTAAATCTATTATTGTGTTTTCTTCTTTCTGTGTGATGTCTCTTATTAACACAATATTTCCATTAAGGTCATAGATAGTTACTTGTTTCATTTTTTTTGCTTCAATAAAAATTGAATTTGTAATTGGATTAGGAAAAATTTTAGCAGATGGTATATTTTCCGAAGCCAGTTGATATACAGATACTATTGCACCGTTTAATGTCATACGCTGAAACCAGATATTTAGCCGCCCTGTTCTAACATCACCCCATACGACACTAAGTGTATCATTAATTAGTTTAATACACATAAAATCGTTGCCGACTTGTGCCAGAACAGAATCATAATTGACAATGGTGTCAGAAATTCTAAAATTCGGAGAAAAATTTGTTGAATCTTTATACCTCGCAGCGCCCCATATTTCAGATGAGGTAGCATAATTAGAATCAGGAGCATTGCGTCTGTCTCTCCATGATACAACCAAATCGCCATCGGTATCAAAATCAGCCCAAATTAAATCCTGCATTCTATTATTATCAACGGGGTCGTCATTTATTCGTATAGAATTACTCCATGTTATTCCACCATCATAAGTTTCCCACATAAACACATCTGCATCACCATACGGAGTGATAAGTTCAAAAAAAACAAGGTGGTTTGTATCAGTAGGATCTGCAATTAAAGGGTATCCCTTTTTAATCAGGGTATCACTTACTATGATGTTATATGGTAATTCGATAATTTTTTTGTAGGTAAAACTGTTTCCGGCATTATCAGATGAGGCAAGTATAAACTGTGGATTAAGGTTTTGAGATAAGACCCAGCTTGGATAAACACAATAAAATTTTCCATTTTGTGATATAGTTGAAAAGGGCGTTGGCTGTGGAATTATTGTTCCTGCAAGCCAACCTGTGGTATCAATATATCTCCATTGATCAAAAGATATTCCTCCATTTGTAGAACGAATAAAATAAGGATTATAAGGAGGCGGAATAGTTCCAAAAACGTTTGGATTCATGGTTGTAATATAAATATTCCCATTGTGGGGTCCTCCTGATCGGTCAATAATTATCCATGGTCTATCAACTGGTTTCTTGTCGCCATCTGAATGTACATTTATAACTTCAGCAGGAATGCCCCAGTTTAAACCGCCATCAATTGATTTTCTCACATATACTGAACCCGAATCAATACTTACGTCAAAATCAATATAAGATAGAAACACATTTCCAAAACTGTCAAATCCTAATGAAGGGTCAGCAGATCCGTAATTTGGGTTTGTGTGTGTAATGCTGACCGGAAGGCTCCATGTTAGACCGCCATCAAAACTAACCCGTGTTTTAATGAATATTTTTTGATATACCCAAGCATAGTCCATCCATGCAACTACAATGTGTTGTGAGTTATTAGGGTTGATAGATAAATATGGTTCTCCATCGAACACGATTCCATTGGAAATATTTTGGTTTTGCCCGACTGCCGAAATAAATATTATCAAGATAAACAGTAATTGTAAAATTATCTTTTTCATATAATGTTTTTAATAATTCCGACTAACATTTTTATAAGTTGCAATATATTAATTATTTACAATTCCTAAATCTTCATTAGTTATAGCAAATTTAGTTATTTTTTTTTGAATTCTTTTAACAATTCCCAGTTTTCTTTTTTAGTCATGTAACAGATAATCTTCTTGATTATTATGTAGAATTTTTAAGTATATATTGTTAATACGTTAGCTTGAGAAGTTAATGGCGGTATAGGGAGGGATTGGCGATAACGGTTTAATGTTGGATTTGGCAGGTATTTTCTTGCAGTTCGTGTCAAACCGCTAGTATGTTTTTTTGATTTAGTATTTGTCATATTGTTTTCCGCTGCCCGCTTGATTTAGCCAGTGTTATGCACAGATTATTATTTATTTTTTCTGAATTCTTGTTGTAAATAATCTAATGGTTTAGTAACATTAAAGTACAAACTTGAAATTTTCTTTTCTCCTTTTTTAACCTTCTGATTTTTTTTATCTATTGTTAATACGTCTGTATCACCAACTAATGCTTGTCCTTTACTAGATAAGCCAAGATCATCAAGTATTTCATATTCATCATCAACTTTTAATACTACAAATGCTGTTTGAATACTCTTTCCGTCACCACTATTATAAATACAATTTAACAAAGGGAAATATCTATTAGCATAATGTTTAGCAGTAATTTTATCTCCTAAAACATTAAAACAAACAAGCATTCTAAATGAAATTTTGAGATTAATTAGATTTTCTTTTAGCACTTCTTTTCCAAAAGGTATAGCTTCTTTGTACTTTTCCTGGCGATAGAGTTCAAAAAATTTCTTTTCAGCTTCACTTGTACTATAAGGTTTATATTTTTCGCTGTATGTGTTTCCATAATAAATTAATTCATATTCTTTTTCAGTTAGAGTTGTATCAGCTTTTACAAACCTATTTATTAATAATGGATAAAAGAAAGTTGATGTACTGTCTTTTATTTTAGTATTAATAAAGTCGAAGTCAATATTCGATATCTTTTGTCCATGTGTGTATATTAAAATAAATACACAAAATAATGCCATTAATGTTTTTCGTTTCATGTTTTACTTTTTTATAATTTATGCATAACGGTCCGGCGGTTGAATTTGGCAGGCTTTTACTTGCAGTTATTGTCAAACCGCTAAAATGTTTGAACATTGTTATTCGAGTCAAGTTGCCCATAACAGCCTGCTAAATTTTAACCGTGTGTTATAGGCTGGGCGTTTTTGTC
>PCSS01000119.1:0-1814 GCA_002771395.1 Bacteroidetes bacterium CG23_combo_of_CG06-09_8_20_14_all_32_9
ATCTTTATACAACTATTGATTTTACTATCGTTTACGCAAACAATTCCGAAAATATTTTAATACCAAACATGCAAAGCAAATATTCTAATGATTTATCAAGAGGATGCATACAAAGCATGGTTGTTAACCCAAGTGATATTAATTCTGTAACCGGAGGTGCGAGGCAAGTTGTTGGGAATGGTTCATTGTCACATAATATAAAAGGAATGAATCCTACAGGGTTAATTAATATTCCTGATTATATCATTATCACAAGTAATGCTTTAATAGGAACTTCTACTGCCGGTTTTCAAAAGCTGGCTGATTGGAAAACTCAAAAAGGAATAAATACATTAATTGTAAGGACAGAAGATATTTACAGCAATTACTTAGGTTATGACAATGCCGAAAAAATAAGGAATTACTTAAAAGATGTTTATGTTAATTTCGGAAGTTCATATATTTTAATTGGCGGTGATGTTGATATTGTTCCTACAAGATTTACTCCTCTTTTTGGTGGCAATTTTGAAACCAATTATTATTACGCAACTGTGCAGGGAAACTGGAATAGCAATGGAAATAATATTTTTGGTGAGTCCGGTGAATTAACTACTCCAGAAATGAGCTCTGTATTTTTTGTCGGCAGAGTGCCTGTACATAATCTTACTGAAGCAACCAATTTTGCAACTAAAATTATTGGTTACGAGAATCTGAAAGATAATGCTAATCAGCCAATAAGTAATCTGAACTATGTAAAGAATTTATCATTTTGGTCAGGTAATGATGGAGGCTCAGGAACTTTTACAAGTCTAAATTCTATTGATAATTCAATCACTGGTTATTTAAACCCTGTAAATTATTATGTCCTTAAGTTATACGATCCTATTGAAATCAGCCCAGCGTTAAATATACTTTCAGTTATTGGTGATGGTTCAACTACAACAGTAACTTGTAACACATTACATGGGTTAGAAACCTGAGATATGGTTTCAATGAGAAACTGGAATGTTGCTGTAGGATCTGTTAATGGTATTTATACAATTGTTAAGGAAAGTAATACAGAATTTACATTCACAAGTTCAGGTAATGGAACAGCAACAAATGGCATAGGGTATCTTTATGCTATTCAAAAAAATGGTTCCTTATTCCCTGAACGATTTGATTATTTGAAACGAATAAATGTCATTAATTCCTTAAATACCGGATGGAATAATTTTGGACAGTCTTTTGGCAATATTCATCTAATTTATCATTGTGACCACTCGGGTCCTTATGCTATGGGGACTTCAACTATTTTAGGTGAACATATTTTTAACTCGGATATGGATGCTTTAATTAATATGACCGGTATAAATTATTACCCACAGATATTATATTCTGATGGTTGCGAACCTAATGCATTTTCTAAAGATGCTATATCCGAACATTATATTAATAATCCAAATGGGGGCGGTGTTGCATTTTCAGGAAATTCAGGTCCTGGACATTGGGGTGATGATCAGTATTTTCAAAATACTTTTTGCCAAGCCCTGTATGATATGACAAAAATAGATGCGTATGATAATAAATATTACCATATTGGTTATTTAAATTACCTATCCGCATATAATGGATGGGATCGAAACAGTTTTTTGAAAAATCGAAATCTTTTGGGTGACCCTGAAATGATGGTATGGACAGATACACCTCAAAATTTAACAGTATCAGCAAATTATTCCAGTATTCTTAAACAAGTAACAGGCACTGTTTCCGGGCTTACCTTCTCTGCAACCTCTCAAGTGATTGTAACTGTTTGTATTTGGAAAGGAAATGAAATATATAATACGCAGGATATT
>PCSS01000119.1:1835-3084 GCA_002771395.1 Bacteroidetes bacterium CG23_combo_of_CG06-09_8_20_14_all_32_9
TCATTTTTATTTTCAAATGTTCTTGCCGACACTCCGGGAGTCATAACTGTAACTGTTACAGCACATAACTATATTCCTAATGAAAGCACTATTAATGTACCATCTATAACCGGTGCTCACCCTTATATGACAAGTTATTCAATTGATGATAGTGGTTCGAATGGAAATAATGACCAGCAACCCGATGCAGGAGAAACAATTGCGTTACCCATTATTCTTACAAATTCAGGAAATACTACTGCTTCAAATGTAACTGCAACATTAAGCTGGTCGGCAAAAAGTTATCAAACACAGAGTGGCTCAAATGCTACAATAACAATAGGAACTATCTCAAGTAATTTTGGAAATATTGCAGCATCTGGCGGAACAGGAAATAATAACAGCAGTCCCTTTGTTTTTACAATAAATAAAGATGCCTTTGAAATTAGTATTACTCCAAGGCCATTAACTCAATTTATAAATTTCACATTAAGCATTTTTGTAAATGGTGTCGCATTTTCATCAAAATCATTTGAATTACAAATTGCAGAACCTAATCTGGTCAAAGGTGAAAATGCAGTAACAGGAATACTTGCAGCAAATACTTTAAATCACCAATTAACAATTAAACTTTATAATAATGGACTATCAACGGCAACAGGGCTTACAGCAACATTAACAACCAATAACCCATTGAATATTACAATTACCGATGGTACGAATATACCTTATGCTAATATAGATGGAGTGAATACAGCAACAAATAGTGGTATAAATACCAGCACTTTTAATTTTGATATAGGAAGTAGCAATTATAGTAATGAAACATTCAATCTTATTGTTACAAATCAATATGGTAAAACATGGACATTTAACAATTTCAATTTAACTATACCTGTAATCAATGCTGGCTCAACAATAAACCATAATGGATATGAAACGTCAATTGAACTTTTTTGGACTTTAAGTACATCTGCAACAGTTAAACGATATAATTTATATCGAAGTTTAGACAATTTAACTTATACAAGTACTCCAATTAATACTAATTTGATAAATTACAGCACATATTTAGACCAAGGTCTTCAACCATTTACAACATATTATTATAAGCTCACTGTTGTTGATATGAATGGAAATGAGAGTGATTATTTTCCTGCAGCCGGTTATCCGGCATCAACTTCATTGAATCTTCATAATGGGTGGCCAATAGTTCCAACTAACCTAATGGGCAATAGGGCTGAAGGTTCGCCAAATGTTTATGATGTTG
>PCSS01000220.1 GCA_002771395.1 Bacteroidetes bacterium CG23_combo_of_CG06-09_8_20_14_all_32_9
CTTTTGATTTTTCCCGTTTTTTTATCCTGTTAAATTGTTCCGCACCGACTTTGTCGGATTTAACAGGGTGATTTTTTTTTAAATGTTAAATGTTTTTCATTTATTGTTTATTTCTTTTATTTTTACCTGCAGGTATTGAGAAGTTACGGTAAATGGCTTGTCAACGTTAGTGATATAGATGTATGTACCCTGTTTTTTCTTTTACTTTATCATAAGAATCGATATATGTAAAAAAATAAATATATATGCCTGCCTGTACTCTATTTCCGTGAATTTTACCATCCCACCCTTTTAGAGGGTCCGATGTTTCAAAAATCTTTTCTCCCCACCTGTCAAAAACCTTGAAATTATATTTATCGGAACGTACAAATGAAACAATTGGCAGAAATTCGGAATTTAGCGTATCACCGTCGGGTGTAAAAGCATTTGGAACAAAAACTCTGGAGAATTGAACAGCACATGATTTATTGGAATTGCTTACACCTTTTACTCCATAAGGATTAGAGTTTCCTTCAATGGCTTCGATATAATAACAGAATTTTCCGGATACTCCTGTTCTGTTAACAGCATAATCAGCCACATTATCAATAAAAGTAGTATTAAAATTTGAAGTTCCTATAAGAACAGGAGCTAAATTATCTGCAATTCTGTAAATATTATAGTATTCAACACCGCCAAGCCAATTATAATAAGTTTCCCAGTTTACAAGTTCTGTAACATCATCATTAGAGGTAACTGTTACTACTATGTTTTGTGCAATATTTGATTCAACAACCGTATTCCCGCAATGATTAATTGCAAACAACTTATAGCACCACTTTTTTGTAACATCAACATTATCGTAATAAACAAGGTTTAAAGAAGTATAATTCTGATAAGATGACAATTGAATATAAGGTCCATTAATGCTTTCGGCTCTAAGCAATTTATAATTTTTTTCAATATTGGGAGCAGTATCAAGCGTAAATGAAATTTTTATTCTTTCGTCAGATATTACAGTAGCATAATCGGCATTAATAAAGTGCGGAAAATCGGGCAAATTTGTAAAAAAACAAGTTTGATTAGATGTTGAAGTTCGACCTGAATTACTCACAGCTCTAATATAGTAACAATATGAAGTGTTATCGCTAATATTTTGATGATAATATTCACTTATATTTCCGGGAACAGTTGCAAGCATATTCCATGTTCCGTAATTTTCGCTCATATAAACCTTATATTCACTAACACCTTCGCTCCAATTAATATATTCATTCCAGTTTATGCGAATAGACGTCTGACAATTAGTACTATCCTGATATGGAAAAACATAAATAGTGTTATGATACAAAGTGCTATCAGTCATCGGACTAATATTATTTACTTCATCAAAAGCGGCAATTCTATATCGTTCAGGATGGTAATCTGCATCTGCACCTGTATCAAGATATGATGTGTTAGGAGCAAAAACTGTAGTTATACTATCCCAGTTTACTATGTAGCGATAAATTACATATCCTGCTACATCGGCAGAATCGCTGGGAAACCACGAAACATAAACTGAACCGGTTACATAATCGGCAACGCTTACAGAATCAAGAACTGGAGTATCGGGCGGAGTAACATCATTTTGTGCAAATATTGTTTTTCCACATAAAAACAAAGCAAATAATATGATTACAAATCGATACATTTGATGTCTTACATTTTTCCGGCAACTACTTCATACATAGTTTCAGGTTGAAGGTATTTTGTGGCAAGTTGCTGAATTTCAGATGTAGTAATATTTCGTAATATATACAGGTAATTTTCGTAATATTTTTCATCTAAATTAAAATCTATAACAGAGCGTAATGCTTCGGCTTGTGCAAACGGACCATCAAATAATCTTACAAATTCACCAAGCATATAATTTCTTACTCTTTTTAATTCATTGTTACTAACCTGTTTATCAATTAAACGCTCAATTTCTTTATAAATTTCACCGATAGCTGATTTTGTAGTATTTACACCAACTTCGCAAACAACAGAAAAATAACCGGTACCTACTAAAGATGCTACTATTGAACCCACTCCATACGTATAACCTTTATCTTCGCGAAGATTTGACATTAATCGTGAACCAAAATATCCCCCTAAAATAGTATTTATAATTTGTAACCCTGCATAATCTTTATGATGTTTATTAATAAGCGGTTTTCCAATTCTGATTGAAGATTGTACCGCACCTGCTTTTTCAACAAAATGTTTTTTATCTGTTGATGATGTAATATTTTGTGGAATAAACGAATTGTTAAGATTATCGAAATCATTAACATTAAAATAGTTTTCTAATCTTTTAAGCACCTCATCGGTAATTTTTCCTGAAATTATCACTTTGCAATTATTTTTATTATACAGACGTTTATAAAAGTCTTTTAGTTGTTGCACAGTAATCAAATCGTAATCTAAAAGTTGTACATTACGTCCATAAAAATGTTCTTTCCCAAAAATTACCTCATTAAACTTCTTTATAGCAAGAGTTTTAACCTTTTGTTCGTCAATTTTAAACTTTTGTTTTTTATTTTCAAGAAGTACCGATAATTCTTCATCGGGGAATGATGAATTTACAAGAATATCAGTAAATAAATCAAGAGTTTTTTCAAAATGTTTTCCAAGTGTATAAAGCGTAGTTTCGGCAAAATCGCGGTTAGAATCTAAATTAAGATAAGCTCCATAATAATCTAATTGTTCGGCAAGAACTTTTGATGAACGTGTTTTTGTACCTTCGTTTAACATCAAATTTGTGATAGTAGCAACTAAAGGGAAATTTGAAAATTTAGAACCTGCATTAAATACAACTTCCATTCGTATAACATCTTCAGTGCCTGCATTTAAAACGTAAACAGGTATGCTCCGGTGAAGTTTAATAATTTTGGGTTTATTGATATTTATTTTTTCTATCAACTTAAAAGCGGGAGCAATATTTCTATTTATTATTTTCATGTGTTTATATTTTATTAAGTGGTTTATATTTAATTATTTCCGTTTAGTTCGTTATAA
>PCSS01000116.1 GCA_002771395.1 Bacteroidetes bacterium CG23_combo_of_CG06-09_8_20_14_all_32_9
CTTTAGGGACAAAATATTGGTATTGTTAATTAAGTATAGGGATTGCTTCGTTCCTCGCAATGACCGGCAGGGAGTTTGGATTGAAGCATTCGTTACCCACAACACAATGTCGTCTTCCGCAAAAGCGGAACTCTCTCTTTGCTCTTTTTGCCAGTCTAAGATTCTTGCTCGTTGGCTAAAAACAGCATCTTGTTAGCGGGTTGGTATAAGTTCAGGATAGAAGTGCAAAACAATGGGACTTAAATTTTTATTTCTATTCATTATTATTTTTGCTACATGCCAAAATGGTATAAGCCAAAAATATTTAAAAGGTTTTGTTTATGAAAAAATAAAAGAGGGAGAACATACCAATTTCAGCCCTTTGCCTAATGCTACTTTAATTTGGAAAGGTTCAACAAAGGGCACAGTAAGCGACGAAAATGGTAAGTTTAAACTCATGAAACCGGAGGGCAAGGATTTGTATCTTGTGGTTAGTTATATAGGATATAAGACCGATACACAAAGAGTTGCCGAATCAGTTTCAGAGTTAAACATTGTTTTAAAAGAATCCTATGAACTTTCGGAAGTTGAAGTAAAAGCAAGGAGAGAATCGGAATATACCGATAAGCTTAATCCTGTAAAAACGGAGGTTATATCAAGTTCAGGTTTGCAAAGACTGGATGTTGTAATTTATCAGAAAGTTTTGAGAACAGTGGAACAGTTGACGTATCTTTTTCTGATGCAGTAACCGGTGCTAAGCAAATTCACATGTTGGGACTGGCTGGAATTTACAGCCAGATTATGGCTGAGAATGTTCCTATGTTACGAGGACTTTCTGCATCATTTGGCTTGTCTTATGTTCCCGGAAACTGGATGGAATCTATTCAGATTTCAAAAGGCACTTCATCTGTGGTTAATGGATACGAATCTATCACAGGACAAATTAATGTTGAGTTTAAAAAACCACAAAAGAAAGAAAATCTTTTTTTTAAATCTTTATGGTAACAATATGGGTAAGGTAGAGTTTAATGCAAATTCTTCGCAACAACTTTCAGAACATCTTTCAACCATGACATTAATTCATGGGGAATCTCAATTTCTCAGGAAAGATATCAATAAAGATTCATTCCTTGATTTACCTTTAGGAAAGCAAATTAATATCTATCACAGGTGGAACTACGAGAGCAAAGGAAAAATTCGTAATCAATATGGTTTAAAAGTGTTATATGATGACAGGATAGGAGGGCAGAAAACTTTTAATTTAACTGGTAAAGGAACATTTAATGCATACGGGGTTGGAATTACAAATCAGAAGTATGAATTAAGCGCAAAGCACGGGTTTCTTTTTAATAAACCCGGAACCAGTATAGGAATACTTACTGTAGGAGGGTATCATCAGATGGATTCTTATTTTGGACTTACAAAATATAATGCTTCACAGAAGAGCTTTTATGGCAACCTTATTTACCAAACAATATTGGGTACTTCTGAACATAAAGTAAGCACCGGTTTAAGTTATATGTTCGATGGATATGATGAAAAATTAAATATGGTTTTTCTTGATACCACGTTTATCACAAATGAAAGTGTTCCCGGAGTCTTTTTTCAATATACTTATGATCATGCAAAAATCTGGTCATTAATAGCAGGAGTTCGTGCAGATTATCATTCCATTTATGGTGTTTTCTTTACACCCAGGTTGCACTTTAAGTATAATATTTCCGAAAATTCAAATCTTAGACTTTCTGCTGGAAAGGGATACAGGACTCCCCATGTTATAGCAGAAAATATAGGGCTTTTAGCAAGTTCAAGGTTCTGGATTTTTTCCGAAAAGTTAAATGCCGAAGGAGCTTTTAATTATGGAATTAGTTATACTCAGGATTTTCGTATATCTGATGAAAAAAAGATTACAATAAGCCTTGATGCTTTCAGAACAGAATTTGTAAACCAGGTTATTATTGATTTGGAGAGTGATATGCAAAAAGTAATATTAACAAATTTGCATGGAAAGAGTTACAGTAACAGTATCCAGGCTAATCTCGAAATTAAAGTTATTAAACGCTTGGATATTACCCTTGCAGGCAGATATAACGATGTTTGGCAGACCTTTAACGATAAAATTAAAGTAAAACCAATGGTAGCCCCCATTAAGGGTTTACTTTCCCTTTCTTATACAACTAAATTTGATAAATGGACATTTGATGTTACCTGTCAATATCTTGGTTCAACTATATTACCAAACACAGATTCAAATCCCGTATCATATCGTTTACCCGAAAAATCACCTTATGGAATCATGCTCTTTTTGCAGATTACACGAAGGTTTAAAAGAATAGACATTTATGCAGGGTCCGAAAATATTACTAATTTTGTTCAGAATAATCCGATAATAGCACCAGAAAATCCTTTTGGACAATATTTTGATTCTTCCATAATTTGGGGTCCTATTATTGGTAGAATGTTTTATGCAGGGCTTCGTTTTAAAATTGAATAATAAATTAACAACAATTATCATGAAAAAAATCAGTTTAATTTTAATGATTTTAACTTCCTTAATATTTTGCAGTAATTCATTTGGTCAGACAGAAGAAGTTAAAATCAAAACATCCGCTCAATGCGGAATGTGTAAGGACAGGATTGAAAAAACCCTTTCTTACGAACGTGGAATTGTGAGTTCAACCCTTGATATAACAACGAAAGAGGTTACGGTTATTTACAAACCTAAAAAAACAAATCCCGACAAAATAAGAATAGCTATTTCTAAAGTTGGTTACAAAGCAGATGATTTGAAAGCCGATTCAATTGCATATAAAAATCTTCCTGCCTGTTGTAAAATACCGGGAGACGGGAAAAAGTCCGAACATCATTAATATATACTGATGCTGTTTATGTTTGCAAGTAAAAGCAGGTAGTTTGTAGCGGTAGTTGGTAGTCGGACTGCTATTACCAACTACTACTACCAACTTACTGATTTTGCAAATTCATGTTCGTTGAGTATAAAAGGCTGCTAAATGCAGGCATTTTTCCTAAACATTAAAAAGTAGTTTACCCCGTTGGATACGCTCGTTGACAACAGAATGAATTTTATAGAAAATATCCTAACGGGGTTTACACTTT
>PCSS01000108.1:0-2760 GCA_002771395.1 Bacteroidetes bacterium CG23_combo_of_CG06-09_8_20_14_all_32_9
CTTTCTTCGCCCCCTCTGAACATTCGCCAGAAAGGTGTGTTTAATGCAGGGCAATCGGTTCTAAACACTTCGCCGGTTTGAAATCCAGCGGGAAATGAATTGGTGTTGATGTGCAATGCTGATAGCGGTGGAGCACCAAAATTTCCTACGCTTAAACCACGAGTAAGTGCGTTTGTGCGAAGAAAGTTAGTTCCACCACTCCAAACTGGTGTCCATTGGGAATAACCCATTGTTGTCTGCAAGGTAATTACTGCCATAGTAATTGCTCCTTTAATAATTGTTGATTTTTCCATTGTTGTTTAATTTTAGTTGATTAATAAAATTTTTTCTATGATTATTTCTTGTTTTGTTTTTATTTGAATGAAATAAAGACCTTTGGATAAATGAGTCAAATCAAATTGTAAAGAATTCTTTTCTTTGTTTGAAATGTAATTTATTTGTTGACCAATAGAATTATAAATTTTTATACCAGCATTGTTAGCTCCATCAATTAGCAAAATTCCTGTTGTTGGGTTAGGATAAATTTTTATTTTCTTTTTTGTAAGGAAATAATCCCCAATAGAAGTTACCCGTTAATTTTACTAAAGAAACATTATCAATTTTTGTTCCCGAAAGAACAGTATCAATTCCACTAATCTCTATTTCAGTTGCATTGTCAGAAGCTTTGAATACCGTATCAAAATGTTGCCATTGAGTAGTAGTAATATAAGGAGAAGTCCAAGGGTTATCGCCATTGTTAAATTTGAATGCAATCCGAGCGGGCTGTGTTCCCATGCCTCTAAAAGTTTCTAAAGATAAAGAACAACTCAACTGATAAGTGGAATCTTTCTCTAATGGTGATAACAAATTTGCTTTACCAGATTCAGCAATTATCATAACTATGTATGCTTTCCCCGATTGAATTGGTATCATTATCCCAATTGCAAGGAATATCCCCCTTCACTAATCTGTCCGGTGTACCACTTATAACAGTCCAAAAGTCAGGACCAGGAACAGAACTAATTGAAGAGCAAGTACTATCAAAATCATCTGTCCATCCGGCAGAAGAACTGTCAGGTCCCAATTCAAAATCTCCATTTGGGATTAATTCTTGGGAGTATGTAAAATGAGAAATAGAAATCATAATAAGGAATACTATTATATGTAACAGTTTTTTCACGGGCACAAATTTACGAAGTATTATTATTATTTTCATAAAAAAATGTTTGCTAAATTCAAGTTCGAAGTGCAATAAATTTTTAAAAAAAATCATTAGGAGTTTAAAAACATAAACTAAAAGAATATATTTGTAAAAAACTTATAATGAAAATTTACTTTTTATTTGTTACATTAATAGTTGTTCTAATTGGTTGCAATACACCTTCTTCAACTACAAGTATTGAAACAATTTCTGAAGATAGCATAAAACCGCAAGGCATAAAACGCGGCATAATAAACGTGCTTTCGGCAGTTACCGATGCTTCGTGCAATTATGCACTTTTTGTTCCCAACGATTCCTGTGATGCTTATCCGTTAATTGTTATTTTCGACCCGCATGCAGCGGGTAATCATGCAGCATCGCAGTATAAGGAATTAGCCGGTAAATACAATGTAGTTTTAGCGGCTTCAAATAAAATTCAGAATAATATGCCATCAGAAGAGTTTATGTATTTTGCAAGTTGTATTATTGATGATGTAATGCAAAAAATCCCAATTGATTCGGAGCATGTTTATTTAATGGGATTTAGCGGTGGAGCAAGAGTAGCGTCTTTTTTAGCTCAGCAGGAAAATATTTTTAAAGGTGTAATTGGCTGCGGAGCCGGTCTGACCGATTTGGTAAACATTAAAATACCTGACTTTTTATATGTTGGAATGGCGGGTTTTAGCGATTTTAATTTTCCAGAAGTTTATAAATCTGAAAATACTCTTAGGCAAAGTTCTGTACGTGCAAATTTTAAGTATTTTGATGGTAAACACGAATGGCCTCCCGATTCAATTATGGAATATGCTTTTATTGCTATTACATTAAATAGAAAACAATATACAAAAGAAATCATATCTTCGTATTTAACTAAGGAAACAAACTTAAATAAAAAGATACCTGTTCGTGATGCATGGAAAAAAGTTATAGGTTTTAAATCATTAAAAGATTTAATTGAAACTTATAACGGATTTGAAGTAGAAAAATTGCAGATTAATAGTTATTTAGATAGCTATGAGGCAAAAATGTCAGAACGAAACATAACATCATCGCTTACAAAAGAATTTACTTCGCAAACTGAATTACAAAAAGCCTTTGCCGAAAAAGATATTGACTGGTGGAATAAAAAAATAAAAATACTTTCGGTTGCTATTGGCAAAAAGAATAAAACTCCTGCCGATTATCGTGATATTCGTTTGTTGAATTATATCAGCATAGCAGGATACACGGCAACTTCCCAGGCTCTGAAATCGGGCGATATTAAGCAAGCCGAAAAATTTCTCAATATTTACCGATTAGCGGACCCTTCAAATCCTGATATGATTTTTTTAACAGGCGTATATTTAACAATTAACAAAGAATACCAATCGGCAATTGATAGTCTTACACTTGCTGTGCAAATGGGATTTTCCGATAAAAGAAAATGGCAATCTGAGCGTTCGTTTATTCCTTTAAAAGATTCGCTGCGATTTATTGATTTGGAAGCTAAACTCAATTCTATGCCGTAATCAATGGGAAAAACTCAAAGGTAAACGGTGAAAGGTAATCGGTGAAAGGTAAACGGTGAAAGGTAATTGGTG
>PCSS01000108.1:2883-3025 GCA_002771395.1 Bacteroidetes bacterium CG23_combo_of_CG06-09_8_20_14_all_32_9
GGGGCTTTGAGTTTTATTCCCCTATACCATATACCTTTTTTATTTTATTTACAAATATATAAATTTACACCGTTTCAAGTATAAATAGTGTCTGTCCGTAATGTCTATTTTTTGAAAATCAACCTTTACCCCATCCCTAAAG
>PCSS01000003.1:0-1606 GCA_002771395.1 Bacteroidetes bacterium CG23_combo_of_CG06-09_8_20_14_all_32_9
CACCCTTATTTCATTGTCTGTTACCATAGGTGAAGGTTTATATATTGATTTATTACAAAAGAAAATTCCTTTAGCACCGGGTTGTATTGGTCTATCTCTTTCACCACGACTAATATGCATGAATATTCCATTTTCCCAACGACCTCCTAAGTTATCAACTAATTCAATAGTTCCCGGATTTAGATTTCCTATTAAATCGTGAATAATCTGCACTTTTACTGCAACTAATGAGCAATTATTATAATACAAGGTATCAATGACTTTACCTTCAAAAATAAATGGAGTTCCATTAATAATAGCTTGAGTATTTTTATCATTCCATGGCATTTCTGTTTGAGAAAATGCACTTGTCCAGCAGGATAAAGCAACTAAAATTATTATTATCTTCCTAATAAAATTCATTTATCCTCTTTTATTTATTCTTTGGGTATGGTAATGTTAGGGTATTTTGAGAGAAATTGATAAAACTCTTCTTTACTGGTAAATACCTTACCGAATGCAAAAAATCCAAAGCCAATTTTTTTACGGGGGTCTTTTGGCGGCTTTTCATTTAGTTCTTTAAACGTATATCCATGTGGTTCATACAAATTCTCCATATAAAAGCCTACGGATTCTATTAACTGAACTCTAATCGGATTATCCACAGAAAAAATGTTTGATGATGGGTATTTTGAAGTAGCACAGAAAAGCATCCCTTTACTGCCAATACTATAGTTTGCTCTTCCTTCACCTACTTTAACATATAAATCACTAACCCCTCCGCCGTGTTCAATTATATCAATAGTACCTTGTTTTATTTGAGCACCGCCTCTTAATATTTTTGATATTGAAATAATATTTGATGTGTAAACATCACGAGTACCCACAAGATAGGATTGTGATTTTATGACGGTTCCTTCAAATATAAATTCTGTCTGGTCAAAAACATTTTTTATAGTTTTTTCACACCAAGGCTCTTTTAGTTGTGAAAATGTATTTAAGCAGTAAAAAACTGCAAATACAATTGACATTACTTTTTTCATTGCAAAGGTTTGACCTCTAAATTATGTTTATCTAATAGAAATTTTAAGACATTATCTTTGAGATTTTTTTTATCATACTGAATTCCATAATTAAAACCTACCATCATGGCATTTGGGAACAAAGAGTATAAATCAACAGCAGCTAATTTCCCACTATTACTCTCTTGACGGAAAGAAATAGTAATAGGGGCAAGGTTTTCGTTTATGAAATAGATACCTGAGCCGGGAACACTTACTATATTATCAGATGGATTGATGCCTACACCACCAGTAGTATCATATTTACCTGTTACGTCGTTAAACATAAAAGCATATTCCCCAAGTTTAACTAAAACCTGATAGGTTTTTGTTGTATCTGTATTGCCTTTTAATACAGCTGTAGGTTTTATCACACATAAACCATAGAAATAACCTACACTCGAACTATTATCGTAAAGGTAATATTTTCCTTTAATAATTTTCCCTTCAATAATAAGTGTTGAGCGTTCTATCAAATTTTTTTGCCATTTTTCATTCATAAGATTAAAAGGATCAAATGGAGTTTGGGCAATAGTTGCTGCTCTTACTATAAGAACAAACAAAAG
>PCSS01000003.1:1624-2552 GCA_002771395.1 Bacteroidetes bacterium CG23_combo_of_CG06-09_8_20_14_all_32_9
CATTATATTAAAATATTAATAAATTTTTACTAATTTAAAGGAATGGGCTACGCCTTTAATATCGGCTCTTAAAAAATAAATCCCTGCAGTTGTATTGCCGAATGTTATTATTTTTACGTGCTTACCGGCAGTTTGCTGTTCGTTTGCAATGTAAATAAGTTTACCTACAATATCAAAAAGAGTAAAAGAAATTCCTGAATTCTCATTTAATTCATACTCAATTGTGAACTGGTTTTCGCTAAAAGGGTTGGGATAAACCTTCATGCTAAAATCGCTGTGTTTGTTTTCTATAATCCAACTTGTACATAAATACTTACTTGTATCTGTTGCTTTGATCATAGGTCCATAAGAAGCAGCATAAATACCCGGCTCACTGCTCCTGTTAACTACAGAAAGACCTCCATTTTCATCGTCAGTAGAAATATCAATACGCTGCGAACCGGGAACAGGACCAAGAAAACTGCCATAATACATCAATGCAGTGCTGTCGTTAACATGCCTGAGTAAAGAAGCATGTCCTATTTCGTGCTCTATTGTAGAAAAAAAATCATTCCTGCCTGCAGGCAAGTTGTCTATTCCCAAAGAATCAATAAACCATGGATCTGGCGGATTGAGAGAAACAGCGATATCAATGTCATGTGAAATATAGACAGAGTCAATAGAATTAGTATAAAAAAATATATGAGAAGATGTACTAATTAGTGCATTATTGGCTAAAGAACTAACAAAATATATAACTGAAACACCATCGGCGGTATCTTTTGCCAATGCAATACTATCACCTACAATAAAATTTACCTTTGTAGCACATCGCCAGTTTGCCACAGCTTTTTTGATAGCAGGCACAAGACTGGGGTCAGGATAATGTGTAATGCTTGTATCGAGCATGAATGTGTAACCACCTAATTGATTAAAATTGACTAAATTT
>PCSS01000324.1 GCA_002771395.1 Bacteroidetes bacterium CG23_combo_of_CG06-09_8_20_14_all_32_9
AGTTCCGGTGTTATTGTTTTCGTATGTAATCTTTGGTCCATAGGCATTTTTGTTCTATTATTTTTTTTTAGTCTCTAAAAATCTTTGTTTTTCATTTTCTATTTCCCTGTTTGCGATAGACTTATTTGAGTGTTCTAAGAACGCACTCGTCCGAATACGAGAGCGAACTGGGGTTTTCATTTTTTATGTTTTTGAATATATTCTTTTTTCCCTATTAGAAAAAGTCTGTCTTTTATATCAATTTCTCTAAAAGTTTGTTTTAATTTCAGCATTATATTTACACCTGCGACCGGTATTTCAACATCTGATATTTTTTCAAAAAACATATCTTCTTTAACTTTATCATAAGTAATATCACAAGCTAATGTTAAAATATCAACAAAAAATCCTTCAAGTCCGATTCTAATGACTTTATATTTTTGTATAATTTCGGGATTTATCTCATTAAGTTCATTTTCTTTTAAAAATGGAGAAAATGCCTTTTTTAATTTATTTATATTTTCTGATGAGTTTTCTATAATAACATCAATATCCATAGTTGTTCTTTCTAATCCATGCAAAATGACAGCACAGCCTCCGATTAATACATATTTTATTTCATATTTATTAAGAATAGAGCAAATCTGAGCAAGTTTTTCAAGTGTTATCATTTTTTTATTCTTTCCAATAATTTTTTCTCTAAATCTTCCTGAGACTCCTCAATCGTTTTAAAAAAATATATTCCATGTTCATAAAGGGGTTTTGCCTGAGGTAAATTATTTCGTATAACAGATTCATGAAAATCCCTTAAAATTTTTGAAATTCTTTTTTCATCAAAACCTCTTTCCCACATCTCACGATAAAGGTCTAATCTTGCTTCCAAAAAACTGTGATATTTACGAATCATTTACAGTAAAATTATTCAATCACAATAGCATCGCCTGCAATGGCATCGAAACGGCATATTTCATAACAGGCACGACATTTAATACATTTTGATTTATCAAGATTATGGGGCTCGCTTCGTGGTCCTGTTATTGCACCGGAAGGACAGACCTGAACACACCGTTGACAGCCTGTACATTTTTCTTTTATAACACGATATTCCACAAGGTCGCGGCATACAGCGGCAGGACAACGATGATTTGTTATATGGGCTTCGTACTCATTCTTAAAATACTTTAAAGTAGTAAGAACAGGATTAGGAGCGGTTTGTCCGAGACCGCATAATGAACCGCTCTTTATTGTATTTGCCAATGTTTCTAAAATCACGATGTCGCCTTTTTCACCATTACCCTTTGTTATTCTTTCAAGAATTTCAACCATTCTTTTAGTACCTATACGGCAGGGAGAACATTTTCCGCAACTCTCTTTACTGGTAAAATTTAAAAAATATTTTGCAACATCCACCATGCAGGTAGATTCATCCATTACAATAAGACCGCCGGAACCCATAATAGACCCAGCTCCTGTGAGTGATTCGTAATCTAAGGGCAAATCGAGATGTTCGGAAAACAGGCAGCCTCCGGAAGGTCCTCCTGTTTGAACGGCTTTAAACGGTTTCTGAGTACCGCCGCCGATATCAAAAACAACCTCGCGTAAAGTAATGCCTAGCGGAACTTCAATAAGACCTGTACGCCTGATTCTTCCTGCAAGAGCCAAAGTTTTTGTTCCTTTGCTTTTTTCGGTACCGAAATTCGAGTACCATTTACCTCCTTCACGAAGAATAGTAGAAACAGTAGCAAGAGTTTCAACATTATTAATATTAGTAGGTTTTCCGTATAAGCCCGATTGAACCGGATAAGGAGGACGGCTCCTTGGCATTCCTCTTTCTCCTTCGATAGAAGCAATAAGGGCGGTTTCTTCACCGCAAACAAAAGCGCCGGCACCTTCTTTAAGTTTTATATCGAATGAAAAACCGCTGTTTAAAATATTTTTCCCAACCAGTCCCAGTTTCTGCATGGTTATCAGGGCAGATTTTAACCGTTCGATGGCTAATGGATATTCAGCCCTGATGTAAATATATCCATGCCCGGCACCAATAGCATAACCTGCAATGAGTATCCCTTCGAGCAAAGAAAACGGGTCGCCTTCTATAAGGGAACGGTTCATAAATGCCCCCGGGTCGCCTTCATCAGCATTGCAGATCAGGTATTTCGGGCTGCCTGTAGAATCCCTGCAGAACTGCCATTTTTTAAAAGTTGGAAAACCCGCACCGCCTCTGCCTCTCAATCCGGATATTTTTATTTCCTCTATAACACCTTCAGGTCCTTTTTCAAAAGCTTTAAGCAATCCGGTAAAACCACCGTTGGCGATATAATGATTGATGTTTTCAGGATCAATAAGTCCGCAATTTCTGAGGACAATACGCACCTGGTTTTTCAGCATGGGCAGGTTCCAGAAAGACCCTATGCCATCATGCTTTGCAGTTTTTTTTTCAAGATGCCCGATAGGTTTTATTTTTCTGTCATTGCCAAGTATATAATCAGAAATAATCCGGGTGGCTCTTTCTTCGTTATCTACATTATTAAAACATAAACGCGGAAGACCCGGAACTTTAATATCCAAAAGGGGTTCCAGATAGCAGGTTCCAATGCAGCCAACTTTAATAATTTTCCCTTTTATTTTATTATCAGAAAAAAATTTTTTAATGAAATTATAAATTTCACCTGCACCGGATGCGATTCCACAGCTTCCCATGCCAACATAGACAACAGGAGAATCACCGGTATGCAATTGATACCATTCTTCTGCGGCTGTTTTTTGTAAATCGCTGAATTTATTCATATCTGCTTAATGTTTCTTTCAATTTAATTACTGACATTCTGGAATGAACATTATCGTTGATTTTAATGACAGGAGCAATAGCACAGCAGCCGAGACAAGCGACACGTTCCAAATCGAAACGCCTGTCCGGAGTAGTTTGGCCGGGGACAATCCCGATTTCAAGACTCAATGCATTTAAAAGAAAATCGCCTCCCTGAACATGACAGGCGGTTCCCTGGCAAATCTTGATATTATATCTGCCAGGCGGATTGAACTTGAATTGCGAATAAAATGTTGCCACACCGTATATCTGGTTTGCAGAAATCTGAAGATGTCCTGATATTTTTTTTACT
>PCSS01000208.1 GCA_002771395.1 Bacteroidetes bacterium CG23_combo_of_CG06-09_8_20_14_all_32_9
CTTTTTCTATAAAAAGCACCGTAGGTGTTACTGTTTATAGCAAAAATTTAAAAAACACCATTTAGTTACGTAGTAGCGACCTGTTAAAATATCATTGTTTTACAAGTTGTTCGGAACTTAATATATGATGTGCATTCATTATCTATAAACAGTTAATCCATAATGGGATTTATTCACAAAGAAAAAGTGTAAACCTTGAAATGAAAGATGCCTAAATGCAGCCTTTTTTATTAAATTAGAGGTGTAATGGACATTTCAAATGTTATTTTTTTTGTCACTTTGTTCTAATGAACATTATTAATGCTTTTTATTTTTAGGGTACCTCTAAAAACTGATTTTTCAGATGTTTTTTACCCCGTCCCTAAAGGGTGAAACATCTGAAAATCAATCCCTTTATGGTTGGGGTAAAGTTGATTTGCAGTTTTTAGAGATGCCCTTTATTGATTTATTGAAAAATATTTTACCTTTGTTTTTAATTCACGGATCCAGGAAATAATTAATACATATCATGGAAGAAAATAAAGATCAAAACAGTTGTTGTAGTGGTGAAAATGAAACAGATACCAGTTCCTGTTGTTCACCTCAAAAAAAGAAACGCGGCATTATCGGAAAAGTAATATTTTTTGCTATAATCGGTTTTGCATTGGTTATTATTTCATATAAAGTTTTTGTATCACCTGATAGCAAAGTAAATGCAGGAAAAGATACCATTTCGTGCAGTCAGGACACATCTAAAACAGGAAATGCCCCATGTTGTTCTAAAAACCTTAATGCAATTCAGACATTAGACTTATCCAAAACAGGAAATGCCCCATGTTGTCATAAAAAAGCAAAAAAATGAGTGAATGGATTGAAACAGCTTTAAACTCAGGTGCCGGTTCATTACCAATGCTTTTCGCAGTATTTTTATTGGGAATAATCAGCACATTTACATCTTGTTGCAATTATGCAATACTTGGCTCAATTACGGGTTATACGGCAGGTTATGCTGTAAATACAAATCGGAAAAAACAAATAATTTTCAGTTTAACATTTTTTATAGGATGTATAATTTCGCTTGCTGCATTTGGAGCCGCAATGGGTTACATTGGCTCTGCCGTTGCCAATGCAGTTGGTTCGATGTGGAAACTTACAGTTGCTGTTTTTCTGATTGTTTTCGGATTATTATCACTCGGCTTAATCCCCATTAAATTACCACAATTTAAAATAAAAACCACCGGAAACGGTTTTCTGCCGGGCTTGGTTTTGGGTTTAATTACAGGTGGCTTGTCGCTGTCGTGTAATGCTTGTTGTAATCCTATTTTGCTATTAGTTTTAGGAGCATCATTTATTAAAGCTAGTGTGTTTTGGGGAATAATAGTTTTAATTTCGTATGCAATAGGTTACAGCATTCCGTTTACCATAGCCATTGCCGGAATTCAAATTGGTTTTGGCAAAATATCAGGAAAAATAAATAAAGCCGGAAAAATTATTACATATACAGCCGGTGTGTTAATGATAGTTACAGGTTTTTATCTGATATTTACTTACTAAGTATGTATTATATAAAAAATTATATCAGTTTGGATTTTAAAGTTCCGGTTGTTTCAACAGTTTTGGAATTTAAAGATATAATTGGAGCAATTAAAACCCGGTGGTCTATAAACAGAAACAATTACAAAGTAAATCCCGGCTTATATGCAGTTGGAATGCCCGATAAAACCTCAGAAATTTTTGTTAGTGCCAATTACAAACTAAGTTTCGACCATTTACGGAGAAATCTTAACAAATTTAATGCGTGGGTTTTAGTTCTCGACACAAAAGGGATTAATGTTTGGTGCGCAGCCGGTAAAGGAACTTTCGGAACAAATGAATTAATATCAAAAATTAAAAATTTTTCGATTTCAGATATTGTTGAACATAAACGAATTATTGTGCCTCAGTTAGGAGCAGTTGGGGTTTCGGCTCACGAAGTAAAAAAAGAAACAGGTTTTAATGTAAAATACGGACCAGTAAGAGCCTCTGACATTAAAGTTTTTTTAGAAAATAAATACCGTTCCGATGAAAAAATGAGAACTGTAAATTTCGGATTCACGGATAGGTTGAAATTAACACCGGTTGAGATGGTCGGTCATTTTAAATATTTCCTTTTGGTGTTAGCTTCATTCTTCATTTTAAGTGGTTTTAAAAATGCTTCGTTTTCTGTTGACAACACATGGAATTACGGAATTTTTCCCGTAATTAATCTTATTGTTTCATACATTGCCGGAACTGTTATTACACCCGTTTTACTGCCTTGGATACCGGTCAGAAACTTCTCATTTAAAGGATTATTAATTGGTGCAATTCTTACTTTCACTTTGTTTTTTCTGAATCTTACAGGTAACAATGTTCCAGAAACTATTTCATGGTTTTTAATAAATATGGCGATTGCTTCATTTACAGCAATGAACTTCACGGGTTCTTCAACATTTACATCGTTATCGGGAGTTAAAAAAGAAATGAAAGTAGCAGTGCCGTTGCAAATAATAATGTTGTCGGTTGGTTTTATAATGTGGTTAACCATAAGATTTATTTAATGATATGAATGGCTTTGTTTATTTAAAAAACGTATCAACTCTTAAATTAGATACAGAAAAATGCACAGGTTGTTTAATGTGTGTTTTTGTTTGTCCGCACAATGTTTTCGAAATAAAAAACCGCAAATCGCATATTATTAATAAAGATTTATGTATGGAATGTGGCGCTTGCCAAAAAAACTGCCCCGAAAACGCAATTTCTGTTCAAACCGGGGTAGGTTGTGCCGCTGGAATTATTAAGGGTTTTATTAACGGAACAGCACCCGATTGCGGTTGCGACAGTAGTAAAAGTTGCTGTTAGTGAAGTTAATTAGAGTTTGTCCGTAAAGTCGAAAAATTTGAAAAATAATATAAGAATTTTAAAATTTGATATTTC
>PCSS01000019.1 GCA_002771395.1 Bacteroidetes bacterium CG23_combo_of_CG06-09_8_20_14_all_32_9
TGAAAAATGTCAAATTTAATAAAGTTTAAGTTAGTTTTATATTTCAATAAATTAATAAAAAACTTGTATAATTTATATAAAATAATAAAAGTTATAGCATTTCTATTGATTGTATCTTTTATATTTCAAAGTTGTGCATTAACAAATTCGCAATATAAAGTTGCAAAGCAATTCTACAATTCAGTAAATAATTTTGATAAACAATGCTATACAATTAAGGAATCTTCATCAAAAGTAACTTATGAAAGACGTCGGTTATTTCCAATAACATATAACAATGATAGCATAATGTTGAATGAATTAGTTTCTAATTATGATGAAAATGTAATTGCACAATACAAAAAAGATAGTTTGGATATTGCGATAAATTTGATAGGGAATTATTTTAACAGTTATATTACTTTATTACCAAAACCATCAGAAAATAAAGGAACAAACAGAAGAGTTTTGGCGGCTATAGAAGATTACTCTTCGTACCTGCCATTTGGTATTGGTTTAACAATTTACAAAACCATTTATGATGTAGTAAATTATACTGCAAGATTTATAAAAATTCCTCATCAAAGGAAAAAATTTAAAGACCTTATTGGTAAAGGCGAAAAACTTGTTCCCGAAAATTTAGATTATCTTTCAAAAGAATTTTCAAAAATTTCTTTAAAACTTGATAGTGAAAAAGTTTTAATAAAGGAAAATTATTTGATGTTTTTGCACAACCAGCAAGTAAATAAAAGTCCATACGATTATTACAGCGAGTATAATGTTATATTTCTTCAAAAATATAATCTTGCAGCATTAACATCTGAAATGACAAAATCTATGATTGATGCCATTGGGAAGATAAATGCTACTTATTTAACTATTTATAACGAAACTCATTATCGTAAAAGATTTAAAACCGTATTTTCTGAAACGAACCAACAACTCTTAAAAACTGCACGATATAATGTGAGTGTAAGGGAAGCAATGAAATAATTTTTGTTACTACCAGCACCTTAATAAATATACTACAATCGGGGACAACTTACTTAACGGGACTTCTAAAAATTGCTTTTTCTTTGTTAGACTTCAATTTTAAAATTACTCACATATTAATTGTTTTTTAAAAGTGCTTGCCCTGTTAGATAATCGCATTGAATAACGAGATACTGCAAAAAACAATATCTAACAGGGTAAACTCTGGTTTTAAAATCTTGTCCGCCTCGAAAAATCTAATTTTTAGAACCCCTCTTATTATACTAAAAACGGGATTCACCTCGCTGGATAATCTTTTGGATAACGATAGGTGAACTTATAAAATTTACCCCGTTAGATAATTTATTTCATAGTTATTGATACTTTTTTAAAGCATATCTAACGGGGTGAATATCCTGCGGGGTAAATTTATACAATTTTTCCAATTTCAAATTGCAGATTGCATGACACAAATTGTAAATTGCAATGTAATTATGGCAAATAAATAATTTGAAATTTAAAATTCCTTAATGTATAACCCTGCTGAACAGATACGAAATTTTTAATAGTTATCTTCGCAAAAATTGTAATTACAATGATTGTATTCGACAGGTTTGTGTTAAATAATGAATTGCGTATAATAGTGCATCGCGATAAAACAACACCATTGGCGGCAGTAAATATTCTTTACCAGGTTGGTGCCCGCAACGAAAACCCCGAACGAACAGGCTTTGCTCATCTTTTTGAACATCTTATGTTTGGTGGCTCTGCAAATATTCCATGTTACGATGAACCTTTACAGTGGGTTGGTGGCGAGAATAATGCATTTACAACCAATGATATAACTAATTATCATTTAACACTTCCCGCTGAAAATATTGAAACCGCTTTTTGGCTTGAAAGTGACAGGATGTTAAGTCTTGCTTTTACCGAAAAGAGTCTTGAAGTGCAACGAAGCGTAGTTATTGAAGAATTCAGGCAACGTTATTTGAATCAACCTTATGGCGATGTGTGGTTGCATTTGCGTCCGCTGGCCTATAAAGTGCATCCATATAGATGGGCAACCATTGGTATAAGCGAAAAACATATTGCAGAAGCCACGATGAAAGATGTTAAAGATTTTTTTTTCTCATGGTACGCTCCTAATAATGCAATTATGGTTGTTGCCGGAAATGTGCAAACCCATGAGATTATAAAACTTTCGCAAAAATGGTTTGGTGGTATTCCAAAAAGGAATATTTCAAAAATTAAAATTCTGCAGGAGCCTGAGCAAACAAAAACACGACGGTTGGTTCTTGAACGCCCCGTTCCTATGGACGCTCTTTATATAGCTTTTCAGATGCCAGGCAGAATGCACAACGATTATAAACCTTTAGACATTATTTCCGATTTGTTGGGTAACGGCAAGTCATCGAGGTTGTTTCGCACTCTTGTTATGGAGAAAAAAATATTTGGAGACATTGAGGCTTATATTACCGGAAGTATTGATACGGGTTTGCTAATTGTTGAAGGTCGCTTAAACCCTGGCATAAGCTTTGAATCATCCGAAAATGCTGTTTTTGAAATTCTGAATGAACTTAGTTTGAATTTAACCGAAACAGAACTTCAAAAAGTTAAAAACAAAGCCGAAGCAGCACTCATTTTTAATTACATGGATATTTTGAATAAAGCCACCAGCCTTGCTTTTTTTGAAATGATGGGCGATGCCTCTCTTATTAATTCAGAATTGGAAGGTTATCAGAAAGTAACTTTAAAAGATATAAAAGTTTTGTCAAAAAAATATATTAGAAAAGAAAATGCAAGTATATTATATTACAAGTCAATAACAAAGTAACAATGAACAACAAACCATTTAAGATTTAGGATTTAAGATTTTCCGTGCTAATTCCCCCTTGTGTGTTGGATTGTGTGTAAGCGAAGGGGGCAGGAAGATGAAACTTGAAACGAATGAACAAATTAAACTACGAACATGAAACATCCATGACTATTTAAAGACACAAAAGGGAATGATTATTAGTATGATTGAGGAGATTGAAA
>PCSS01000015.1 GCA_002771395.1 Bacteroidetes bacterium CG23_combo_of_CG06-09_8_20_14_all_32_9
GCCTGTCTTACGTCTTGTAACCGTTTTTTAACCGCTTTTAACTTTTATTAACCGTTTGTTAACCAAATGGATGAGTATTTACTATTAATCACTTCTGTGGTTTTGCGGGTGACCGCTAATTACTAATAAACTGTATTTTCAGAAGTAATAAATTTTAAAAACTTTTTAATATGAAAAAATTACAAATCCAAAAGAAAGTATTAGGTTTAATGCTTCTTTCATTAGTTTTTAATGTTTCTTTACAGGGACAAGACACAATAACTGTAACAAAGACTACCGACCCCGACCCATGGGTTTACCTTAATAATCCCGAAGACCCCGAAGTTGTGGGAACGCTGCAATACGCAATACGTACAGCAAATAATTCTCCTGCTGATGCAGTAGTTATTGTATTTAATATACCGGGTTTAGGACCACATGTAATTTATTTGAATAATTATTTACCTGCTTTAACGAAGCCAATAACTATAGACGGTTCAACACAGCCGGGGTATAATTATAATAATGGACCATCAATAATTATTGACGGCACTAATGTTCCCATATACAGCCATTGCTTTAATTTTACTTCTTATGCCGACAGCGGCAAGGTTATAGGGATTCATATCAGGAATTTTTGGGCAAGCAACGGCGTAATGGTATTTACCGGAAATATTACAATAAAAGATTGCATGTTTTGGAATGTTGGCGGTCAGGAACCCGGATACCCTTGGCGCGATATGGGTATTTATATTGCAGGCCCCAATGCAATATTACAGGGAAATATCATAGGAACGGATATTAGCGGTACGCAAAATCACGGATGCCCTGCCGAGGCGGTTTATGTACAAAGCCAATGGCTTCGTGCTGATAATTGCATTATAGGCGGCAGCGTACAAAATGAAAGCAACTTAATTGCTAATAGTGGTTGGTCTGGTATAACAATTGACAATGCAAAATATAATAAAATTACACGCAACCGGATATATAATAATGGTGGAGGAATAAATTTAGTACTTACGGTAGATACGCAATATTGGGGCAATGAAGGAAAAACTGCACCTATAATTACTTCTACAACAAATAACACAATTTCTGGAACTTCTGCTCCAAATGATATTATTGAAATATTTGGTAGTACAGGAAATGAAAATGCGAATGAGTACTTAACAACTACTGTTGCTGACTCATCAGGGAGTTGGACTGCCCAGACAACAACAACTTATCCAAATGTTATTGCAACAGGGACGGATGGGAGTAATAATACTTCGGCGCTTAGTATTGCATTTCAATTACCTCAGCCGGAACGTTTTGAAAAGGGCGAAATTTTTGTAAAAACCAAAGATGATTATCCTTTTGCAATAATGGATTACGATTCATCAACAAGTATTTCTATTCAAAGTTTTATTATCGGTTTTGATTCTATTTCCCAGGTCAGCGGTATTAATAAAATAGAAAGAACATTTAAAATTCTTGGTCCGACAAGCGACCGTTTGAGAAATATTTTTACGATATATTTTAATAAAGATTATCCTGCTGACAGCCTCGTTTCTTTTTTAAATTCAAAGAATGAAGTGTTATATGCGGAGAAAGTCCCTATTTACAGACTTTATCAGATTCCACCATCTGATTATTCTAATTACAACCTTTGGCATTTAGATATAATTGATGCTCCTTTGGCATGGGGAATAGTATCTAATTCTTCAGGCGTAAAGATTGCTGTTGTTGATGATGCTGTTAAGGTTGACCATCCTGATCTTGCAATTAATGTAATATCTGGTTATGATGTAGCAGATGATGATATTTATCCTGATCCTCTTAATTCAACTATTACGCATGGGACTCATGTCTCAGGGATTGCCGGAGGAATGACAGATAATAGTGGTTTTGGGATTGCCTCTATAAGCTATAATGCAAAGATCATCCCTGTAAAATCGAAACGCGATGATAATACTAATCCTGAGACATTAGATCAACCTTGGTTAGGTGTTCAATGGGCTATCCATAATGACGCAGATATTATTAACATGTCTTGGGGCTCTTCTGATTATTCTTCTACTTTTCAGGTTATTATTGACGAAGCTTACGAAAAAGGAATTATTCTTGTTGATGCAGCCGGCAATGACGGACTTAATCCCGCTGCTCACGAATTTCATTATCCGGCAGCTTGTGATCATGTTATTGCTGTCGGTTCATCAAATGAACTTGATCAAAGATCATATTTTTCATGCTATGGTGATGCAACGCATGATTGGATCCATGTAATGGCACCGGGAAGTAATATTTGGAGCACTACTGCTGATGGTTCTTTTGCATCCCTGAGTGGTACTTCACAGGCAGCGCCTCTTGTTTCGGGGTTATGTGCATTAATGCTTTCCCGCTGTCCCACCTGTACACCCGA
Organism: Bacteroidetes bacterium CG23_combo_of_CG06-09_8_20_14_all_32_9; assembly: GCA_002771395.1. Classification (GTDB taxonomy): domain Bacteria; phylum Bacteroidota; class Bacteroidia; order Bacteroidales; family GWA2-32-17; genus GWA2-32-17. Next base: position 2,381 of record PCSS01000015.1, read on the forward strand.
TCAGATTGAAAATTGCCTCGTTTCTACTTGCAATACGACAATTTATGATAACAGCGGAATTGATATATCTTCTCATGCACTTGGTGCCGGTCGTATTGATGCTGATGATGCGATTCACTGTTTAGAATCTGTTCCGCCCGTTGCACAGTTTTCTTCTAATTATACTGTTGTCTGTCCCGGAGGCCCCATTCAATTTATTGATGAAAGTACAGGATATCTTCCAATCCCCGGTACTACTTGGGAATGGACTTTTTCGGGCGGCACACCGGGTTCAAGTTCTTCTCAAAATCCTTCACCTGTAACTTTCAGCTCACCCGGTTCTTATACAGTTACATTAGAAGTTACTACAGTTAATGGTTATAGTATTTATACAAGCAATATAATAGTTACTTATCCTTCTGTAACTCTTGTCACCCCTTATACCGCTGAGGTATGTGACGGGAACCAGGGTTACATCGTAATTCAGATTGATAATTCAAACCCTCCATATACTATCAATTATTCAATAAACGGAGCATCACAACCCGCTATTACTGATATTTTACAAAATCCCTATGTACTTGTTGTAACACCTGCTCCCGGTTCTACTACGACATACTCGGTTACTTCTGTAACAGGAATGCCGGCATGTACTGTGAATACAAGTATAAATGTATCTATTACTTCCGCTCTATGCGATTGTGAACCAAAATAT
>PCSS01000345.1 GCA_002771395.1 Bacteroidetes bacterium CG23_combo_of_CG06-09_8_20_14_all_32_9
CCTTATACCCTATACCTTTATACCTTATACCTGAAATATCAAATTTTAAAATTCTGATATTATTTTTCAAATTTTTCGACATTGCAGACAGACTCTAATTATTTCAAATCCCCTTATATGGTTAATTTTTCCCGCAGATAACACTGATTTTTTTCTGGGTTCACTCATCGGTTATTGAAAAATATTTGTCATAAAATAATATGAATTATTAACTTTGTCCAATCTTATTTGGGAGTTGGGTTAAATAAGTTGATAAACTTCACAGGTTTCTGAAACCTGTGAGCTTTGCATAAGAAAATCAGCAGTTTTTTACCCATAACTCTTATTTGAAATTAAAAAATTGATAATGAAGATAATAAGATTTACAGGGCGAATACTTGTCGGATTAGTTTTTATTTTTTCGGGATTTGTAAAAGCCGTTGACCCCTGGGGCACAACATATAAATTTGAAGAATACTTTGAAGCATTAGGTCTGGAAGCAATCGTTCCTTACGCATTTGGCTTTGCAGTTGTAATGATTGCAATTGAATTTATTGTTGGTTACTGTTTGCTTTTAGGCGTAAAAATGCGACTCTCTTCATGGTTAGCCCTTTTGCTTATGCTCTTTTTTCTGCCTCTTACTTTGTGGCTTGCCGTTTCAAATAAGGTTTCAGATTGCGGTTGCTTTGGCGATGCTGTAAAACTTACCAACTGGGAAACATTTTATAAAAATATAATTACAATGCTCCTTGTTCTCTTCATCTTTATTCAGCAAAAAAGATTTAAACCATATTGTTCTTGCAGCAAACAATGGCTTTTATCTGGAATTGGTATTGGAATAGTTGCATTTATAATGTGGCATTCTTATGCTCACCTTCCATTGATTGATTTTTTACCTTATAAAGTTGGCAACAATATTACTGAAATGATGAAAATACCTGATGGAATGTCAAAAGATGAGTACGAACAATTTATTACTTTAAAAGATACAACATTAAACAAAACAATTGAAATTCCTGTTGATACATACTCACACGACTCAACTTACTGGGGAACCGGAACTAAGTATAAATATATAAGCATTTCAGAAGCACATTTGGTAAAAGAAGGATATAAATCACCAATTCATGACTTTACAATTAATACAGCAAGTAGAATTAATATTTTAGACTCAGTTTTAGAACTTGATAATTATACTTTTATTTTAATTTCTACAAAACTTGAAAATGCAAATCTTTCAAATATTAAAACAATAAACAATTTAGCAAGGTGGGCGTCAAATAAAAAATTTTTATTTATTGGTTTAACATCATCATTAAGGGAAGATATTAATAAATTTATAATTAGTACTCAAACACCTTATATGATTTATGGTTGCGATGAGACTGCTTTAAAAACAATAGTCAGAGCAAACCCGGGAATTATTTTATTGAAAAAAGGAACAATTGTGGCTAAATGGCACTACAACGACATTATAACACCCGAAGAATTTGAAAAACAATATTTAACAAAATAAATTATGAGAAAACAAATTGTAGCAGGAAACTGGAAAATGAATACCAACATACAGGATGGTATTAAATTAGCAAAAGCCATTAATGATTTTGCAAGTAACTATAATCTTGAAAATAAAGAGATTATTTTAGCCCCACCATTTACTCATTTATCTTCAATTGTTAAAGAAGTTGACCCTAAAAAGATTTCTGTAGCTGCCCAAAACTGTGCAGCGTGGGAAAAGGGCGCTTATACAGGAGAAGTTTCGGCAGAAATGATATACTCATCTGGTGCACATTTTATTATTATAGGACATTCCGAACGTCGCCAGTATTTTAATGAATATAATGCTACTCTTTTTCAAAAAGTTAAGATTTGTCTGAAAAATTCACTTCACCCTGTTTTTTGTGTTGGCGAGCTATTGGCTGAACGGGAATCGGATAAATATTTTGAAGTTATTAAACGACAATTAGTTGAAGGAATATTTGGATTAGATTCCGAAAATTTCGGCAAAGTTATAATTGCTTATGAACCGGTTTGGGCAATAGGCACCGGAAAAACTGCTACTCCAATACAGGCACAGGGAATGCACAAATACATTCGTAAATTGATTTCCGAAAAATATGGTGTTACCATTGCAAACGAAACTACTATTTTATATGGTGGAAGCTGCAACGCCGGTAATGCCAAAGAACTATTTGCTCAACCCGATGTTGACGGCGGACTTGTTGGCGGAGCTTCTTTAAAAGCGAATGAGTTTATTGAGATTATTAAAGCGTTATAGTATTCCTAAGATGAATAGGTTTTCGGAAAAAACGAACAGGTTTATATACTTAACACCTACTATTTTTTTTCTTATAAAAATACTTTACATTTGTAATAAAATAAACTTAACAATAATATGTCTAATCACCAGGAAGATAACGCAGAATTAAGTCCACAGGAAAAGCAATTTAATGATTACATCCGTCGTGGAGATGATTTTTTAATCATTAGTATTTACCGACATGCCATGACATGGTATTCCAAAGCACTCGAACTTCATATTAACGATGAATTAGTTAGTAAAAAAATTCATGAGGTAAGCGAATACCAACACTTTGAAAAAAAAGTTATTTTTAGAATTTTGGCAACTGCCGTTGTAATTATTGCAATTGTGTGGTTTATATATAAACTGAATTAATTCCTTTGTTTTGGTTCGTATTTTTACGAACCAAATTATTGATATATACTGCGAGCGGAACCCACCCACTTGGATAATTTCTCTATTTTACTGCTCATTCATTCATTTAATGATATCCAAAGGGGCGGACATACTAACTACGAATTTGCTTTTTTTTCGGAGTTCGTTAATTCGTAAAAAATTCATAATTCGGTGGAATAATGAAAACAAATCATAAGGTGAATAGTAACAAAAGATTGAAAATGATATCAATCCTATCAATCTACATCAATCCAATTCAATCTGAATATCAACAACTTAATAAAATATAAATACATGAAACATCCATGACTATTTAAAGACACACAAGGGAATGATTATTAGTATGATTGAGGAGATTGAAACTATTACCCCATCGAAGTACGAATT
>PCSS01000111.1 GCA_002771395.1 Bacteroidetes bacterium CG23_combo_of_CG06-09_8_20_14_all_32_9
CAGTTTTCCATTTTAAAGAGTTTTTAGATGAACTGCCGCAAAAATACAAAAAGTATACTAAATTAACAATGCCATTTTTTTATTTTTACCTGCAAGTATTGAGAAGTTACATCTGAAATACCTGTCAGGGTTAAATTCAGTAAATTATAATTTATTTGCGGATTTAAGGTATTTATAATAATTTTGAGGTATTATCGTTTAATTACACTAACATTTTTAAGGAATGTATAATATTTTTTTAAAAAGTTCAATAATTATTGTATTACTGTTATTTGGTAATACAGGATTTTCGCAGGACGATTTTTACAGTAAACTTACTAAAAAAGCTGACATTACTTTTACTACCAACGAATTTTTTAAAGCGCTTAATATGTACAAATCGTTGTATAAAGAATCGAAAAATAAAGATGAAAAAAACTACATATCATTTCGTATTGCAGAGTGTTACAGGAATATAAACCAGACTAAAAAAGCGGAAGGCGCCTATCTAAAAGTTATTACCAAGAATTACAATAACCCGCTTATATATTATTACTATGCTGATATGCTTCGGCGTAATGAAAAATACGCAGAAGCTGCAGCACAGTTCGAAGAATATTTAAAAAAAGTACCTGGCGACGAACATGCAAAAATTGCAAAAACTTCGTGTGCCATGTCGGCAGAGTGGATTGAAAGTCCTACCCGGTACGTAATTGAAAACAGGAGAGAATTAAATTCAAAAGAAAGTGATTTTGCACCTGCTTATGCAACAAACGATTATTTGAATATTTACTTCACATCTACCCGTCCGGGTGTTTATGGCGAAAAAATAAACCCTGTAACGGGTCAGATTTTCTCTGATATTTTTGAAACAGCACTCGACAAAAAAGGTTCATGGAGCAAACCTGTTCCTTTAAACGATACAATTAATTCCCCAAATGATGACGGCACGCCTGCTATAACCGATAATTATAACAGTATGTACTTTACCCGTTGTAAAATTGTTCGTGGAATAAAACTCGGTTGCCAGATTTTAAAAGCTAAACGTGAAGCCGGCGAAGACTGGCTAAATTACGAAATTGTGCAAATTGCAGGCGATAGCATAACGGTTGGGCATCCATCTGTTTCAAAAGACGGGCTTTCAATGTATTTTGTTTCGAATATGGCAGGCGGTTTTGGAGAAAACGATATTTACGTTATGACCCGCAAATCGAAATCAAAATCATTTGCAAATCCTGTAAATCTTGGAATGGAAATTAACACTTCGGGCGATGAAATGTACCCGTTTATCCGCGAAAACGGAATTCTTTATTTTTCTTCAAACGGACACCCCGGAATGGGCGGTCTTGATATTTTTAAAGCCACCAAAAATGAAGATAATGAATGGGTTATTGAAAATATGCGATATCCTCTAAATTCATCAGAAGATGATTTTGGAATAATATATAAAGGTAACCATGAAGAAGGTCTGTTTTGCTCATCACGCAAGGGAGGACGAGGAAAAGATGATATTTATTCATTTATTCTTTCACCAATGGAATTTGTTTTACAAGGTGTTATTAAAGATGAAAATACAGATTTACCAATTAAAGGAGCACGAATAAGAATTGTTGGCAGCGATGGCACAGACCTTGATATTACAACTCTTGACGATGGTACGTTTCGCTATAAACTTAATCAGCATACCGATTATATTTATTTAGCTAAAAAAGAAGGGTATTTGAATGGCAAGGGCAGAATTACTACCGCTGAGCTTGCAGATAGTAAAACATTTAAGGATGAAATAAGACTTGCTTCAATTGCCAATCCTGTTGAAGTAGAAAATATACTTTACGATTTTGGCAAATGGGAATTACGTCCCGAAGCCAAAAAAGAACTGAATGGTTTGGTAGATATTTTAAAAGCTAACCCTAATATTACTATTGAACTTAGTTCTCATACCGATATGGTTGGTGATTCTATCAGTAATATTATTCTTTCGCAAAAACGTGCACAATCGGTTGTAGATTATCTTGTCGAAAAAAGTATTGTAAAAGACCGTCTTGAAGCAAAGGGCTATGGTAAAAACATGCCAAAAGTAATAAATGGCAGAATGGCTAAAGCCGGTATTTTTAGAGAAGGTAATATTCTTACCGAAGATTTTATTAATAAACTTGCTACACCCGAATTAAAAGAACAGGCAAATCAAATAAATCGCCGCACCGAATTTAAAGTTCTTACAACAAACTTTATTCCTGATGTAGATGATGAATAATACCTTTGTAATTACTCACCCATATTGAAGAATCTTCCGCAGATATCGCAGATTTAGTTTGTTAAATAACTCAAATTATTGTGGCAGATAGTTTCTGGTTGTGAACAGCAACCAGTAACCAGCAACCAATAGTTACAACTTTTTTATCTTTGAAAGATTAAATTTAATGCAAAACAAAATATTTTTAATTGATGAATTATTTTTCTGTAGTTTTATTTAACTGGAAAGAGTTTTTTAAACTTAAACAGTTCCGATTACGGGTTTTTATTACTATTCCCTTATTAGTTACTATTTTAATTTCTATTACCAACTTTCTTACATTTAATGAGTTTCGCCGGGGAGTAATAATACATGACCCGATTATTAATTATATAAATCCTATTGACTTATCGTTAATTACTTTTTCGCTTACGTATTTAAGTGTTCTTTTTGGCACTTTGTTATTGCTCACAAAACCGAAATTGACGCTAATTACTCTTAATTCTTATATGATGATTTTAATTTTTAGAATGATAACCATGTACTTGCTGCCACTTGAACCACCCGTTGAGATAATTCCTTTGAGAGATATTATTCTTGAAAGTTCATTTTACTCAGGGCGAATAAATTTAAAAGATTTGTTTTTTTCGGGACATACGGCTTCGGTTTTTCTTTTCTTTTTAGTTTTTAATAACAAATGGATTAAAGCGATATTTATTATTTCAACTATTTTTATTGCATCTTGTTTAGTGATTCAGCATGTGCATTATTCTATTGATATAATTGTAGCCCCGATATTTGCATGGATAAGTTTTAAGATGGCACAGAAATTATATCTCTTT
>PCSS01000328.1 GCA_002771395.1 Bacteroidetes bacterium CG23_combo_of_CG06-09_8_20_14_all_32_9
TGCAAAATGACAAATTAAGGGTTATAAATAACTAAAATTATTTACTGATGAAAGATAATAAATCTCCATTATATGTTAATTTAGCTTATGAAAGCGGTGTAATAAGGTCGGCGCAAAATGAAAATCCTTATGGGGCTTCACCAAGAGTTTTAGATGCAATTTTAAAAAATATTAATTGTGTTTCATTATATCCTGATTTTATTTTAACCGAACTTAAAGATAAATTAGCAAAAAAAAATCGTGTAACATCAGATGAAATAATTGTATCACCCGGATCATGTGCATTAATTGATCAGTTAATCTCAAGAATGGTAAAGGATAATGAAAATATAGTGATTCCCAAACTTACTTTTATTGTCTATAAACTATGCGCCGGTATACATAATCGTGAATGCCGTCAGGCAGCTATGCAGAATTATTACATCAGCTTAAATAATATCTTTAATCTTTGCGACAGAAAAACTAAACTGATTTTTTTAGCTAACCCAAATAATCCTACGGGTACAATCTTTACTCATTCCCAAATTATAAATTTTTTAAATAAGATACCAGAAGAAATTTTTGTGGTATTGGATGAAGCTTACAACGAATATGTAAGCGACAAAGACTTCCCTAATTACCTTGCAATTTTAAAACAATATAAAAACGTAATAATTCTAAGGTCTTTTTCAAAGATATATGGATTAGCCGGACTTAGGATTGGTTATGGTATTGCCCAAAAACCTGTTATCGAAGATTTGGAAAAAAACAAAGTACCGTTTTCGGTTAGTACAATTTCAAATATTGCAGCATTGGCAGCATTGGAAGATAAAGCTTATGTTCATAAATGTGTTATTAAGAATGCACAGGGCAGGGAACTTCTTGTTAATTGTTTGTCAGCCTTAGGTTACAAAATACTTCCTTCACAAGGTAATTTCGTTTTTGTATATTTTCCTACAACCGTAGAAAGAGACAAAGTGCACGCCATATTATTGAAGAATAAGATTATTGTAAGAAAACTGGAACCTTTTGGAGATAGTAAATCTTTAAGAATAAGCATTGGAAAGACCCATGATAATAGAAAAATTTTAGACTGTCTGTCTGTTCATACCTAAATTCCGCAAGTGTTTTTATAAACACCGAGTTCACAGAGATGAGCATAGAGTAACGCAAAGATATTGGGTGAAAAAAATTATCCTGTGTAACTTTTTGCTTTCTTTATGTTCTACTATATAACTCTTTTATATTCTACTGATATTCAATATGTTCTTTAAGCGATTTTTTTGAATTTTTCCGGATGTTTTTCCAGTCGTTTAATTTTTTGTTCTCTTCAACATGGCGCAGGCATCCGCTTATGCCCGCAATAACTAATTTTTCAACTACTAATATTCGTTTAGATAGTTTTTTAGTATATTTGTAGAAGAATATCCTGAAATCTGATAAGCAGAAAATATAAGTTTGGTGATAAGAGCGATATATATTTTGTAAGTTTTGTTGTTATTGACCGGATTGATGTCTTTACCAGAAATTCATATACTGAAAACGGGATAAAAACAACTATTTTATCAGGATAGGAATGTTCAATATTCAATGCTCAATATTCAAATAATAAAACTCATTCAAGCCGTTGAACATTGAAAGTTGAGCATTGAGAATTTTTAAAAATGTACTGATTTATCCCGTGTAAAGTATAATAACATTGGCACAAGCGGACGCTTGCGCCATGCGGGGAATTAAAGGTATGGTTTTACCTCGTTTTCAGTATATACTCCTTTTCTGGCTGTGTCGCCCGTATGTTGGCGTGTTTTAATTTTTTCTTTTTAGCGTGGGAAAAAAATTTTGAAATTCTTCTTATAGGGTTGGCTTTGCACGATTTGTTTTTGGTGCGTTGGCAAAATTACTCATTTCTCCCTTTCTTAAAAGCTAAGGTATTAAAAGATTTTGATATATCATCTGGCGAAACCGATATTATTGCAGATAACCACATTTCTTCGGGTATTAAATTAAAAGGTTTTATGGTTGATAATACCCCCAGAATGACAAGATTTGCACTTTTACCGACTATATCACCAAGCTGATATGCTAATTTATTTGCATCAACTACGACTACATTATATTTTTCAAGTGCTTTTTCAATATCAGTTAATTTGGGATAATCTTCCTTTTTAGTATTAACGGGCAATGCAATATAATTATTGATAATGATGCTTCCATCCTTTTTAAGCAGGCTGAGAAATCCGGGTCTTAAAATTTCACTTACTTCCATTACAATTAAGATATCGGCAGAATATGGTGCCAGAACAGGAGAAGAAACGTCTCCACAACTAAATGTTGATAAAACGGGACCTCCTAACTGAGCCATACCATGCGTATCTCCTTTCACAATATGAGTTTCAGCAAAAGGAGTTTGAAGAGCCAATTCGGAAAGCACTCTGCCAAAAAACAAATTACCCTGTCCCCCAATTCCTCTTATTGCAACTCTTAATGATTTTGGAAGATTTTTTAGAACAAAATGATTTTTTTTCAATATTTCAGGAATTTTTGGAAATTGAAGAGGAGTAGTTTTTTCTTTTGTTGTATCGTCTTTGTAAACAATCGCATCAAACGGACAACGTTGCAAACAAATTGGTTTGCCGGAACCGCAATTTGTACACAAAACGGTAAAATGAGGTCTTTTGTTTTCGTCTAATTCTATACCCGGACATATATTGCATAAAGCACAATTCTTACATTTATCGTAATCAATTTCAACTTTTCTTATTTTCTCTTTATTTCCAATCTGATGAATACACTGGCCTTGAAGAATTAAAGTTGAATATGTTCCCTGTTCAGCCAATTTAAGTGATTTTATTAATTCATCTTCAACTTCCTTTAAATTGTATGCATCAACCACAACGGTTCTTCCTCCTTCGGCTTCTATTGCTCTTTTTAAACTAAATTTGTGAGGACGACCTTCCAGATTAACTTTTGAACTTGGATTAGGCTGTCCACCTGTCATAGCTGTGATGTAATTGTTTAAAATAATTTTTACACCGGGAACATTTCTAAAAACAGCATTCCTGGTTG
>PCSS01000150.1 GCA_002771395.1 Bacteroidetes bacterium CG23_combo_of_CG06-09_8_20_14_all_32_9
CCGTATATCTGGTTTGCAGAAATTTGAAGGTGTCCTGATATTTTTTTTACTGCTTCAAGTGGAATATATTTTTCTTCTTTCTGAATATCTTGCAGAATAGGAATCAAATTCCCTCTTTCTCCCTGTGCAAAGTTGGATAAAATAGAATCAACAGAGTTTTTCATATATACTTATTTATCATTTTATTTTTAATGGGTTTGTTATTTTTACTTTACTATTTAATCCTTTAAAATCATCAGTGTTTGCTGTTACTAATTCAAGGTGATGAATTTTTGCAGTAGAAAAAATTATTGCATCAGTTAATTTTATTTTATGATTTCTTTTTATTTTTGTCACATCTTCAATAATTCCTTCATCAAGTTGAATAACCGGAATGTTTTTTAAGAAGTTGGTTATGAATTTTTCCTCGTCCTTGTTCATTAAAGTTGTAACCAAAAGCTTCCATATATGTAATTACAGAAATGAACAATTGAGAATCGGGTTTGCTACATCTTCAAGCAAAAATATTTTTTTTGAAAGATAGATGATAATATTCGTATCTAATAGCTTATTCCCATTCATTTCTCAATGATTTTTGCCATTGTACAGGGTCCTTGATTTCTTTAAACATTTCTCCCTTTTTCACGGAGTTAAGGAGTTTTTTCAGGTTTTGAAACTGTGTTGTCTGTTTTGAATATTTTGCAGACAGAAATTCTTCTTCTACCTTTTTAACAAATCGCATCGTGTGCAGCACCACAGATAAGAAATATGCGTTAATTGCATCATATACGGTAACTCTTAATGTTGTCATAATTTTTTGTGTCATTGTTTTTATAAAATTACGAAAAATAATTTAATGGCAGTAATTTCAATATTTTTTTAATTCCCAAATTATTACCATCTAAATTTTAAAATTACAAATAAACAAAAATCCAACAAAAAAACTAAAAATTATTTTAAAAGTTTCAGAATTCCTGACTCCTCGTAAAATAAAATGCCACTAAATCACCAAAACGCCAACATTATTGACAACACTAAGTATTATCTCATTTCCGAAAGTTTTTTATGCATTGCATTAGCTGCTATTCTGCCTGCACCCATTGCAAGAATTACGGTTGCAGAACCGGTTACAATATCGCCACCGGCATAGACTAAGGGAATAGATGTCTCATTGGTTCTTGGATTAACTTCAATGTAACCTCTTTTATTTCTTTTAAGTTCAGGAGTGGACTTGAATATAATGGGGTTGGGTCCGGTGCCAATTGCAACCACAGCAAGGTCGCAATCAATAACAAAGTTAGAACCTTCAATGGGGATAGGTCTTTTGCGTCCGGAACTATCGGGTTCTCCTAATTCCATTTTGATACATTCCAAGCCTTTAACTAGTTTTTTTTCTGTTGCAAGATATTTTACGGGACTTGTGAGTAATTGAAATTTTATTCCTTCTTCTTCAGCACGTTCCACCTCTTCAATACGAGCAGGTAATTCGGTTCTTGATCTTCGGTAAACTATTGTAACTTCGTTTGAACCTGTTCTGAGTGCCATACGGGCGCAATCCATTGCCACATTACCTCCTCCAATAACTGCTACTTTGTTTCCTCTTGGTTTTGGGGTATCGTATTCGGGGAATTTATAAGCTTTCATCAGATTCATACGGGTAAGGTATTCATTAGCAGAAAAAATATTGCCGGCGTTTTCGCCTTCTATTTCCATAAACCATGGTAATCCGGCGCCTACTGCAATAAATACAGCGTTAAAATTATGAAGAAGTTCTTCAATTGTAATAATATTACCAATAATATGATTGAGTTCAATTCTGATTCCTAACCCAATCAGATAGTTGATTTCAAACTGGACAATTGATTTCGGTAATCTGAATTCCGGGATACCATAAGTTAGTACTCCGCCTGTTTCGTGCAATGCTTCAAATATTGTAACTGAATATCCTAACAATTGCATATCAGCCGCCAGGGTTAATCCGCTTGGTCCGGAACCTATTACGGCAATCTTTTTATTATTTTTATTTTTAATGAAAGGAACTTTGACTAAATTCATTTCCCGTTCATAATCTGCAACAAACCTTTCTAAGTTTCCGATACCAACAGGCCTGTCTTTTACGCCGATAACACACTTTTTCTCACATTGTGATTCCTGCGGGCAAACACGACCACATATTGAAGGCAGGACATTTCGTTCTTTAATTTTTTTTGCAGCTTCATCAAATTTCTTTTCATTAATCAGTTTGATAAAAGCAGGTATATCAATATTGACGGGGCAACCCTCTATACATTTCGGTATTTTGCAACGAATACACCTGTTGGATTCGATAACTGCCTGTTCAGGCGTATATCCAAACGGAACTTCATTAAAATTATGAATTCTTAAAAATGGATCCTGTTGAAGCATTACCTGACGTGGGATTCTTGTAAGAAGTTTTTTCTCATCCGCTTTGGAAACTCCATGCCACTCGCAATTATTTTTAAGGCAAATAAAAAATGGTATCAACTTGGTTTCGGCAGAAATAATAATTTCAGCCGCTTTTGAACCGCAGGTTTCGCAACTAACTCCAGGTTTGATAAGGCTTTTATTGCAATGAGGGCATATCAAATCATCTAATTTCTCGTCCTTGTCAAGCGGTTGCGATTCATCAATTTCAAAAATTTCAAGACGTCTGTTTCTTATTATATTAATTTCCTGTCCTTTGTAAACAGCTTTGAAAAATGAAAATTTCTTGTCGGTAGGATCTGTATTAAAACTGCTTTTACAAAACGGACAATATGTACTTAATAAGGTTCTGATTTCAACATGTTTGACTTCATTTTGCTCTGCCATATCTCTTTTTATTTTTAATTATTTGTTATTATCCATCAAAAAAAAATGTTGCCACGAATTACACGGATTTTATCTTTCAATCTGTGAAATTAGTGATAAATATTTATAACACTAATCTTCTCCATTTCAAAGAATCTTTGCCAAAATTTACGATTAGTCCAGCTTTTAATTTAGAAGCAGCAAGATAATTGATAGTTCGTGCGATAAATTCATCTGCAATACCATTGCAACTTTTTACTTCAAGTATGATTTTGTTAAATACGGTAAAATCAGCATAAAACTTATGCGAAAGAATAATGTTTTTGTATTCAATCAAATTCTTTTTCACACTCATATTCATACATCCTGCTTTTGCATTCATATTCAATAGCATCTTTATAAACAATTTCAAGAAAACCCTTTCCTAGTCTTTTGTGCACTTCCATACAAACACCAATTATTTTGTGCGTTTCCTCTTTGTAAAACAATTTATCATAAATAATTCTACAAATTTCAAAGAACAAACATACGAGTAGTTACTATTATTTGATTGAAAATAAAATACAGTCTTTTTCATCATCTCTGTACAAAGAATTTCTTTTTTCAAGTTCATCAAAATCAACTTTGTGACCATCGAAATCAGGACCGTCCACACAGCAAAACCGGATTTTATTATCTACTGTAACCCTGCAACCCCCGCACATTCCGGTGCCATCAATCATTATCGGATTCAGACTGACCATGGTAGGTACTTCAAACTCTTTTGTGATACGGCATACGTTTTTCATCATAATAACAGGCCCAATTGCATAAACAAGTTGAATATCCTTTTTTTCTTTAAGATATCTTTCGAGGGGCTGGGTAACAAAACCTTTTTCGCCATGACTTCCATCATCTGTGGTAATTGTAAACTCATCACAAATAGCGTTCATTTCATTTTCAAGGAAAAGCAAATCTTTGTTTTTAGCTCCGATAATTCCAATAATATTATTGGATGCTTCTTTAAAAGCTTTTGCAATATGATAAAGAATTGCTATCCCGGTTCCTCCTCCTACCATTATTATTGTTCCGCTTTTTAATGGGGTAAGTAATTCACTTTCCACAGGTTTTCCTAACGGTCCAACAACATCCCTTATACTATCTCCGATTTTAAGCGAACGTAACAAGGCTGTACTTTTCCCGACTACCTGGAAAATTATTGTAATGATACCCGAAAATGTATCCTTATCGGCTACTGTTAATGGTATTCTTTCTCCCGTCTGATTGACCCTGATAATAACAAATTGTCCGGCTTTAATTTTTCTGGCAATCTCGGGAGTGCTAATATCCAGACTTATTATTGTCCCTTTCGCCATTTCGTGTTTTCTAACTATTTGAAACATAAAAAACAATTTACGATATATGATTTACGATTTATGATTTACCAATTTTCCCTATCCTCCAATTCAATATTATTAATATCATTATCATTCAGTCCATGCCACCGGCACCCTTTTTTCGAACAGATATAAAAATCAATCATTCTTGTTAATACACTGATAGATATTTTTGCAGTTGGAGAACCGCATTTTTCACAACTTTTATCTTTTACCATCAAACTGGCATCACAATGAAAACATTTCATATCTCCGATTGATTTACCTTCAGGAAGAAGAATAGTGGATTTTGAGGTGTAAACATTAAGGTATGGATTAAGCATCAGAAACCCGCTTTCATTATTTTCTTTTACTATCCTTAACTTGAGAATATTTCCTTCAACTAAAGTTTTTTTGCAGTGAGGGCAATAAGCACGGAGGAATGCTCCTGTTTTTATTGTTTCATGCATCTCATTTATTTCGTCTATTTTTTCACCGTCTTCAGAAGGAGCTATGGTGCCCCTGCGATTAGGAAATTCAATAATTTTGTGTTCCTTATCAAGTTTTTTTAAAGCTGAAGAAAGATCTACTATCTCAACAAAATGGTTTTTACATCCAATTCGTGAACATATATTGACAATGCCTCCAATATCCATAAGAAAAGATACCATAGGAGCATTACATAAATTGCATTTTGTCTGATCCGATATTTCTTTTTTACAGTGAGGACAGAAAAGCTTTACGGTTTCACCCACGGTAAGTTCAATATCACATAAATAGTTATAACTTCCATAAATTGAACTTAATACGATAGTCCCTTTTTTCTTTGCATTTTCTATTGTCAATCTGATACCTGGTTTATGATCTACAAGCCGTTCCGAATCCATTAACAATTTATTGCAATGTGGACATTTTACATTTATTGAAATAAAATCATACATAATTAGTTCTTCTGATTTTTAAGTTGTTTTTATCTGAAAAAATTTTTGCAATGTTAACAAAAATATTTGATATTTTTATTTTTTTCTTTTGACCTGAATCGGTGAATTAAAAACAAAGGTAGAATATTTTTATTTTTTCTATTCTGTCATATAAAATAAAACTATATTTTTTTACTTACTTTGTTGTATAGATAAATGCCCGATTTTACTGCATTTTAAAGGATTTTTGTTCAAGAGAATAATAAAATTTGTTGTAAAATGGCATATTTACCTTTTTGAATTCCTTGTAAACACTAAAAAATATTTATGCAATAAAGTCATTTTTAATTCTAAAATAACTTGAAACACAAACATTACGGACAAGCACTAACTAAAAAAAATACTATGTTCTAAATAAATGTGACTTTAGTTTGAGCGAGGTAAGCGGTTCTGAAATTAGGATTTACCAATTTCCCCGATGGTCATTCTATCAAAAGCATCAATAAACGAATCTTTTGTTGTGTTGAAAATTTTTGCGCCCAAACTTTCCGCATAGGTTCTTAAAATAAAATATGCTTCAAAGGAATAAACAAATTTCATGAGGACTTCATGTAACCTTCTTTCGCCTTTTCCTTTTTTTCGCATAATTTGGGGAGTTGCACTCTGTGCATCGTAAAAATGCTTTTGAGTAAGAAAAACCCTGTTGTTTTCATCTACCATAATTTCTGGAAGCCATGAATGATCGACGCCCATGAGATATATAATTCTATACCCGCTGTTAAGCGCAACCATAATAGACGGAACCACCACATTATGAGGACGCGGCAAACCTAAGTTCCATTTGAAAAATATATGTCTAAACCATTTCCATCCTTCCACCGGAGTCTGGTTAAAGAAAACTATTTTTATTCTGGGGTTCTTTTTAATCTCTTGTTGCCAGTCAGTGTTTTTTGAAGCTTCATTTAAAATGTATAAAGTTAAATCCCATGTAGTCTTTTGATTAATAGTTTTTAACAAATGTTCTCCGGTTTTAGCAACTTCTTCAGATACATCATTTATAAAAAATTCAGGGGCAGATATAACATAGCCCGATGGTTGAAACTGTTCGTAATAGGAAGTCAATGCAAAAAGATTGACGCAGTAAAGGGCTTTATTTTTTAAAAATAATGATTGTTTGTTTATAGCATCATTTAAACTTGGTCCGTTGGCTAAAATAACACATTCCTTTGATTGCGGCGATTTTTTAATTTGAACTGAAAAACGGGAATACAAAACAATTTTAATAAGTGATAGGATTGATTTAATAAAATTAGTGAGAAATGTTTGGATACGTACCATAATTACACTCAAAATTAATCGCAAAGTTAAAATTTTAGTTACAACTCATATACAAAAGTAAAGATAAATTAATATAATCTGTGGCTAAAAAGAACATGGGCTAAATAGTGTCTGTCAATAAAGTAACGAAAACCTGTAAATTTATGTCAGTATTTTACAATCAGCAATTTAAGGATATAAAGGTATATGGTACAATGCTTTTAATGTCATCTCGTATTTCCTTATACCCTATACCTTATAAATTAAAAATGCTGATATTACGGACAGACACTGAATAGTTACAAATTTTAAATTAGAATTGTACTTTTGTACTTGAATTTTAAATGTAAAAAATATAATCGTATGTTATTATCGGTAGTTCTCTGCACCTATAATGGTGAAAAATACATATCAAAAGCATTGAATGGTTTAAAGAACCAGGCTTTGGATAAGAAAAAATATGAGATTATACTGATAAATAATAACTCAAAAGATAAGACGGAAGCGGTGTGCCGTGAATTCGAGGCTTCTGCTGATAACATTCAATACAGGTATTATTTTGAAACAAAACAGGGCTTGTCATTTGCACGAAACAGGGGTATTGCTGAATCAAAGGGGGATATAATAATTTTTTTAGATGATGATGCTTATCCTACCTTTAATTACCTGTTAAGTATTTTCGATTTTTTTAATAAATACAAGGATGTTGCAGCAATTGGCGGTAAAATTGTTCCTGATTTCGAGACCCAGCGACCCCATTGGATGTCTGACTTTTTATTACCCTTAGTTTCTGTAATTGACCTCGGCGAAGCAATTGTTGAATTTCCCAAAAAGAAATACCCAATTGGTGCGAATATGGCTTTCAGGAAACAAGTCTTTGAAAAATATGGTAATTTTAACCCGGAGCTCGGCCGGTGCGGCGAAGGAATGGAAGGAGGCGAAGAAAAAGATATATTCCAAAGAATTCGCTTGAATAATGAACATGTCTTTTATGTACCTGGGGCTATGGTGTACCACATCGTGCCTAATAAACGCCTGTCTATGGAATACATCAGGAAGCAATCGCTGGGCGTTGGGAAAAGCGAAATACTCCGAGTTTACAAAAAAGGCAGTATGCATATTTTAAGAAGCGCCTTCATCGAGTTGATAAAGTGGGCTGTTTCTCTTATCCTGTTTTTTTTCTATTTTATTACCCTCCGGTTCTTAAAGGGAACTATGATTATCCGGTTCAGGTATTGGGTTACAAAAGGATTTCTGAATAAGAATATTAAGGTATAGTTTCGTTCGGTTGCAATGTGTCGGCATTATTTTTTTTGTAAAACAACAATTACTTTAGGCGAAATAAGATCGGTAATTGTACATTTTTTATAATTTGCCTGGCACTGTTCTATAATGTCGCTGTTAAGCATTCGTAAATGCTGTTCCTTGCAAAAAGGGATAATCGCTAAAATTTTTAGCCCCGCTTTTTGAGTGTATGTTTCAATATCAGATAATGTCATTCTGTTCAATCCTTCTTTGTAAAACGATAAACTCAATTCGGTTTCTGCAGGACGTATCATTTTTATGTATCGTTCAAAATCTCCTGTTGAAAGCCTTACATGTCCCCACAAAAAATCGAGGGTGCAGGGGCTGTGTCCTCCATTCAGGCTAAAAAACGGGTTGTATTCATGAATGGAAATCCCGCCTTTTTTCAGAACCCGGTAAATATGCCTGAAGGCTTTATCGGGGCTACCGATATGTTCAAGCACATTAAAACTGCACACTATATCGAAATAATCGGATGGCATTGCTGAATGGGCAATATCATCGTTGGTAAATTTTACTTTCTCATTGTCTTTGAAAGCACTACCTGTTTTTTTCCTTTTCAGGTTCAGTACAGCATCCACTTTGTCGGCTTTGCTCTTTTTAAATTCCGGCTCCGTGGCATTAACTTTGTATTCTATGAAATCGGTGGCTGTTACTTCGGCAGCGCCCATTTCGGCTAGTGCAAAAGATACCTGGCCTAAATGACATCCTACTTCCAATATCCGTCCGTTTTGTAACAGATCTGAATAGGTTCTGATGATTGGCACAATTCTGCCGGCAACTATTCTTCCCTCTGCCACCACTTTTAGGTAATAATTCGCACTTTCCGCTGCATCTTCCTGTTTTTTAAACATATTCTCCCAGTCAGGTTTTATCTTGCTTCTTAATTCCCGGTACAAGATATGTTTATACCCTGTATAATCAATAAACTCTCCAAATTTTGTAAATGAATTTACCTCGATGGGAGCCTCGAACAACGACTGTATTAATTTGCTTTTCTTTGCCTTGTTGATAGCAAATAAGAGCGTTTTATTTATTATTTTTTTCATATTTAGAGTTTGTCTGTAAAGTAACAAAAATCTGTAAATTTATGTCAATATTTTACAATCCACAATTTAAGGATATAAAGGTATATGGTACAATGCTTTTAATGTCATCTCGTATTTCCTTATACCCTATAAATTAAAAATGTTGATATTACGGACAGACTCTATTTAGCCGTTAGTAACGATTTTTATATTGATTTGTATTTTAATATTATCTTTAACCCTTGAAATGCTCACAGTAAAAATATAAAAAACTGAAAAAATTATTCATTTTATGACTATAAGACTTTTAATCAGACTTATACTTAGTTGCTTAATTTTCTGTTCATTAAACCTTATTAACGAGGGTTTGTATGCACAGAACATCCCGCAATCAAAGAAAAAACTTAAAAAACTTGCCGATGAATATTTTAACAACGAAGAATTTAGTAAAGCGCTTCCATTGTTATTAAAACTTGACACACTTGTTCCCGACAATTTTGAAATAAAATATAATATTGGTGCCTGCTATTTAAATACTCCTTACGAAAAAACAAAAGGTATTCGCTACCTTGAGTTTGCACTCGAAAAAGGCGAAAATCTTTTACCTAATATTGTATTTTATGATTTAGGAACACTTTACCATCTTAATTATCAATTCGATGAAGCCATAAAACTTTTTACCCGGTTTATTGAAATTTCAAATAAAACCGAACCTCTTTTAGCTTCTGCATCAAGAATGATAAATATTTGCAATAATGCAAAAGGAAACTACGCAGAACCATTACAAACAGATATTTATAATTTGGGTTCACCAATTAATTCCGAAAATAGTGAAACTTCTCCGCTAATTTCCGCTGACGAAGAAATTATTTATTTTACACGTTCATTTTCAAAAACTTATGAACAATTAGATATTGAGTTTATAAAGAAAATTTATTGTTCGGTTCTTAAGAATAAAAAATGGAGCGAACCTTTTGAAATAATTATAAAAAATCCTTCCGAAAATATGCAAATTTCGTTAGCCGGAAATTCACCCGACGGTGAAATTTTGTTCTTTTCTATTGGTAACGAAGTTTCTGCCGATATTTACTTTTGCAGAATTGCTGACGGGAAATGCAGCAATTTTATAAAAATGCCTGAAATTATTAATTCACCGTTCTGGGAAGGAAAAGTAAGCATAACTCCCGATGGGCGTAAACTTTATTTTTCGAGCAATCGTTCCGGGGGATTTGGTGGAAAAGATATTTACAAAGTTACAAAAGACGAAAACGGAAACTGGACAAATTTACTAAATCTTGGACCATCCATAAATACTGAATTTGACGAAGATGCTCCATTTATCCATCCCGATAAACAAACATTTTATTTCAGTTCAAACGGACATAATACTATGGGTGGTTATGATATTTTTAATAGTATGCGTTTAGATTCTGAAAACAACTGGACAGAACCTGTAAACATTGGTTATCCAATAAATACCACAAGCGATGATATAGGATTTGTAATTTCTGCCGATGGCAATACTGCATATCTTTCATCGGCACACGACAACCAGTTTGGAAAACACAACATTTATAAAGTTGTGCTGCGTAAAACAATTCCGCTAACATTAATTAAAGGAACCATAATGGGCGGTGACCCTCCAAAGCCTGTAAAAGCCCGAATAAAAGTTATTGACCACGAAACAAAAGAAAGACTACGTTATATATACAATCCAAGCCCCAAAACCGGAAAATACCTGATGATTTTTCCGCCAAATAAAAATTACGATATGATTATTGAAGCTGACGAATATTACCCTCAACTTATTAACATTTTTGTCCCAAATCAAACTTATTTTTATGAACTGTTTCAGGAAATATTTTTAAAACAAGTTAGAGTTTTAACAAACGACACCATTATTGGACAGGAAATTACCGTTACTAACATATTTTATGATATATACAAAACTCAAATTGCCCATAGTCTTACTGAAAAAGACGATTCATCTCACATTCATAAATTTGATGACCTGCTGAAAGTTGTCGAAAATATTATTAACACTACGGACAGCATTGGATTAGAAAAACTTGATAGTATATCATCAAATTATACTGAAAAAATACCCGATAAAAATGA
Organism: Bacteroidetes bacterium CG23_combo_of_CG06-09_8_20_14_all_32_9; assembly: GCA_002771395.1. Taxonomy (GTDB): domain Bacteria; phylum Bacteroidota; class Bacteroidia; order Bacteroidales; family GWA2-32-17; genus GWA2-32-17. Next base: position 10,834 of record PCSS01000150.1, read on the forward strand.
AAATCATAAAAATCGTGAATACAACGATTTGCTAAATATGATTGAAAATGCTATTGAAAAAACCGATTCTGTTTCTCTTTTGCTTCTTGATGCTAACACCGTTTACAATGATATAACTAATGAAGTTTATTTTTTTGGAGTTGATAAAAATTCTTCATCTCTAAATCCTGTAATATTTGATAATGACACTCTTTACACACTTCCACCCATAAACACAATAGACAAAAAAGAAATTGAATTGTCCGATTTGAAAAATCAGGGAGATACTGTAAATAAGAAATTAAGCAAAAAGTATTTTGACTTTAAAACATCTCCCGTAAAACTGAGAAAATACGTTTACATAAATTACATTTATTTCGAACCTGGCAAATCAAACATTGACAATAAATTTATGCAAATGTTATCCGGGGTTCTTCAACTTCTGCTTTTAAATGAAAATTTAGGCATTGAATTACACGGGTATGCCGACCCTACCGACAATGCTGAATCAAATAAAGAATTGTCGAAATTAAGAGCATTTAATGTAATGGAATATCTTGTATCGAAACAAGTTGAATCACGACGAATAATTATGACCGGACATGGCGAAACGGGCAACGAGCATTTGCTTAGTAAAGAAGAAATGCAACAACTCAGAAGAGTTGAACTAAAAATATTTGAAGTAAATAATTCCACGCAGGAAAGAAATTAATGAAGCATTTCTTACAATATAATTTTTATGTAAGAAACCTTCTGTG
>PCSS01000148.1 GCA_002771395.1 Bacteroidetes bacterium CG23_combo_of_CG06-09_8_20_14_all_32_9
TGTTTAGCGAGATTTACTACAAGCCCGAAATATTAAGTAAAGGTTACGCATACATTGACACTGCAATACAAAAATTTAACGACCGACTTGACAAAGGAGTTAGCACCAATTTTAAAAAACAAACATAGTTTGCAAAACATTAAGATAAAAACCGTATCTTTACAAAAAAATTTAACAATGAAAGCAATTGAAATAACAGGCGAAATTGAGAAAGCGGGACTTTTGAAACTTGACTTTCCAATAGACCTTCGGAGAAAGCAAAAAGTCAAAGTCATTATCCTATACAACGAAGAAGATAACATTAACGAAAAACTATGGCTGACCGCTATTTCAAACAATCCTGTTTTTGAATTTTTAAAAGACAAAGCCGAAGACATTTATTCAATTCTTGACGGTAAACCTATCAAAAAATGAAATATAAAATTGTACTTGTTCCTTTTCCGTTTGACGACTTTTCTGAAACTAAAGTCAGGCCAGCAGTTTGCTTGACAAAAAAGATCGGGAAATACAATCACATTGTAATAGCATTTATCACAAGTCAAACTCCTCCTGACAAAACACCAACAGATATTGTTTTAGAAAAGAGTGATGAGACAGGACTTAAAATAAATTCAATGCTGCGGCTTCACCGATTGACGACAATTCCATTTGACCTTATCAAAAGGCAGCTTGGACAGGTTCCAGCACACAAAAAAGTTGAAATTCAAAATAAATTGTTCCGACTGTTTGGACTTAAATAAAATAAAAATTGGTGCTAACAGGCGTTTGCTTTCAGTGGCGAGGCAGTGCTTCGTATGACAGTGACGTGCATATTGAAACCTTTGTTCTTCGTGGAAAATTTAGTGGTAAAATCGCTACCAAACAGCAACCGCCAACCGTTGGGTGCAAGTGTAACGAGCGACCGTGCTGAAATTAATCGACTGACCAATTCGAAAGAAAGAAATATATTGAAGTTGCAACTCTTTGGAAACTCCCTTTTTGTTTTTTTTCAACCTTTTCTATCGTTTGTGGTAGTGTTTATTCAGTTACGCACTAAAAAATATTTTCTTTGTGAATGTCTTTTTGATTGAAAATCTCCAAAATAAATTCGTGTTTTTGCAGAATAAAATTTTGTTATAATGGATACATTGTTTGGTAAAGAATTTAGATATGTAAATGGGAATCTGATGAAAGAAAATTCCGACAATTTGTTGGATCAATATTTTACTAATAGAGAATTGGCTAAATCTTTGTATCAAAAAACTTATGATTTTATCATAAAATATGAAACAAATATTGATGATTATATTTGGATAGAGCCATGTGTTGGAGAAGGTTGTTTTTTTGATTTATTGCCAGAAAATAAAAAACTTGGAGTTGATATTAGTCCGTTACGAAACGATATTATAAAATCCGATTATTTGAAATTTAATTTACCAAACAAAAAACTGATTGTAATCGGAAATCCGCCGTTTGGACATAGGGGTGTTATGGCTTTGAATTTCATAAATCATTCTCAGAAAGCCGAATATGTATGCTTTATACTTCCAATGTTTTTTGAAAGTAAGGGAAAAGGTTCAATAAAATATAGAGTAAGAGGATTTAATTTAATCTATTCAGAAATACTACCTAAAAACTCTTTTTATGTGCCAACAACACAAAAAACGGTTGATGTAAAATGTGTATTTCAAATTTGGAGCAAAAACCATAAACATGAAAATGAGGAATTTAGTTGGTATAATAACCGACATAAAGAGCCATTTGGCGATATTTTGAAAGTTTATACTGTTTCTTTGGCAAAAAAACGCGAATGTGGTAAAAAATGGATTTTTGATAGAAAAGCGGATTTTTATATTTCATCGACTTTTCATAATAAAATTTCGATTGTATATTCATTTGACGAAGTAAAATATAAATCAGGAGTGGCAATCGTTTTTACAACTGAAAATGAAACAATAAAAAATACTGTAAAACAAATACTTGAAACAACAGAGTGGAAAAAATACGCAAGTTTGGCAACCAATTCGTGTTATCATATCGGTAAATCAAATATATTTCAAGTTTTACAAGATAATGCTGATATATTTACAAATCAAAAACAACAAATATTATGTTGAATGTAGTCGAGTTAGAAACAAAGTTGAAAGAAATCATTGATCGTAAGCATCAAGAATTAAATCTTGGAAGAGATTATAATCAAAAGTTCTCAAAAATTAGAGATTTTGAAGGCAATGCTATTGGACAAATAGGTGAAGAATTTGCCAAAACCATTGTTGTGGAATTTGTCGAAATAATTGATGACGGCATTATTCACAACGAATATGATATACAAACAAAAAAAGGCATTTTGTTTGAAGTCAAAACAGCACGAAAAGGCAGAGAAAACAATACCTTTCAGTTCAATGGTATAAATCCGAACTATAACTATTTGATGTGTTTGGGTATTTGTGAGGATTCTATTCATTTTAGAATTTTTTCGAAAAGTGATGTGTCTTACCACCATATTGATAGAAAATTCTACATAAAACAAGACGAATTTGAAAAGCAATTAGTACAAATGAACCCTCAAAATCAAGTCAATTACAAACTAACATTGAATATCAGAGATTTATATGATATTCCATTGCTTGAAGAAAAATTAATATCTATATTGAATTGAACACCAGCACACAACAGGCGTTTGCTGTCAGTGCGGGGAAGGTGGTAGATTGAAACTAATTGCATATATTTGGCAATAGTATTGGGTTAAAACGGTGTGCAAATTAATCCGCACCAAACACAAGCCCCTGACCGTTAGCATAAATTCAAAAACGACCGACAATGAAACTAACAACCATATTGACAATCTTGCTGGTGGGACAGTTTCTCACTTCAGCGGGACAAAATTTTAGACAGCAATTTAACGACTTGTGCAACAAAAAAGACACTGCTGGACAAGAAAAAATACTTACACAATGGAAAGTTGCAATGCCAAATGACCCCAAACTTTATG